>NZ_JAXBVE010000001.1:0-221965 GCF_035181445.1 Photorhabdus africana | reverse complement strand
CTGTCACTGCCGTTGTTGTAGTGCTTCTTGTCTTTATCCACTTCCACCGTCACGCTGGCGACATAATAGCTGGTGCTGAACTCCGTAAAACTGACTTTGCCGTTCGCGTTCTCCGCCGTCTGCTGGCTGGCTGTTTTCGCCGATACCTGCACATTCTCTACCGCCGCCGTGCTGGTTAACGTCGCGGTCACCTGCCCCTGCGCGTTACTCACCGGATTGTTCTGATTCGTCAGTTTTAGTCCGTCAACCTTTGAGTCTGTCTGCCAGTCAATGTTGACCGGTTGACCCACCACCAGATTGCCGTGCCCGTCCTTCACTGTCGCCGTGAAGGTATAACTGTCACTGCCGTTGTTGTAGTGCTTCTTGTCTTTATCCACTTCCACCGTCACGCTGGCGACATAATAGCTGGTGCTGAACTCCGTAAAACTGACTTTGCCGTTCGCGTTCACCGCCGTCTGCTGGCTGGCTGTTTTCGCCGATACCTGCACATTCTCCACCGCCGCCGTGCTGGTTAAGGTCGCAGTCACCTGTCCCTGCGCGTTACTCACCGAGTTGTTCTGTTTCGTCAGTTTTAGTCCGTCAACCTTTGAGTCTGTCTGCCAGTCAATGTCGATTGGTTTATCCGCTACCGGCTTGCCATGCCCATCCACCACCGTCGCCGTGAAGGTATAACTGTCGGCACCGTTGTTGTAGCGCTTCTTATCTTTATCCACATTCACCGTCACGCCGGTGACTCGATAGCTGCTGCTGGACTCCGTAAAACTGACTTTTTTATCCGTAGTAACACGTTCGCCATTAATACTGACGCTGACTTGTATATCGGATAATGGCGTTGTGCTGGTTAATGTTGCCGTCTGTTGTCCATTTTTATCTGTTGCCTCTGAATCAGGCTTTAATTTTAATCCAGGATCTTTTTTATCCGTATCCCAAATCAATTTAGCATTTTCTATCGGCGTTTTTTTGTCAGCGCCAAGCAGAGTCGCTGTATAGACATATTTCGCATTTCCATCAGCAATTAAAGGATCGGTTGTATTAACACTCAAAGAGATATTACGTTGTAATACATGAGCTTGTATTTGCACCCTCAGCTGATCATCTTTACTTGTACCTGTTATAGTATAGTCATTTTTTCCATCAGGCTGATATTCCGGTAACTGAATTGTATAACCATGAGTACTTTCTATATTTATCATCCCGCCATTCTTCTGGAATAATTCAGGTATATCCCAAGTCACATTGTTGAATGGAGTATCAGATTGAATTTGTATTGGTTTAATTTCACCACCGTAACTACTAATTTCTATTACAGGGACCAGTAACCTAAAATGTTGCTGTTTTTTCAGATAATTCAAAATAATATTATTATTTCTTTCAACTAAGTCGTAACGACTGCCGGCCAAGCTTCGTAGTGAAGAGACATTTTCTGGTGAAAGTTGTTCTGACAACGGAACACCAAATCGGTAATTCACATTGAATGAAAATATACCATCGCTTTTTCCCTCTTTTCCTAATTTATAGTCAATCCCTGCTGTGATCAATGGAATCGGGGTATAATTTACCCCAATAGTTGCCGCATAGGGATCTTTTTGTCTCTTGTTCTTTCCGAATAATGCAACATTATCACCAAAATATTGTTCATATTTTATTTTAGCACCGAGTGATGGCATTGAAGGTAAATACATGTCGGCAATAAGGTCATAACCATTGGCAGGGCGCTCATAATAATTGACTAAATCACGGGAGTTATGCCAATCACTCAGGCGGAAATAGGCGTTAGCAGACATCTTTAGGTAGTTAGTCCATAGTTCACCACCCAAGCTGAATCGGCTATTATTACCAGTTAAATCATTATCGTAAAAAGTGTTCGCCCCATACATCCAGTTATTTATGAATAAACGGGTGCCAATGCCTAAATTCACAGTGTCACGGCTATCTTTATGACGATAGCCATATTGACTATAAACAAGCCAATGATCTTTATCATCATAAAAAGGAACGAGTAAGTCTACAGAACTTTCATCCAGTCGCCCACGATGATCAACATTTAAATTAATTTTAGCTGTACCAAACTGTGATAACCACTTCTGGGTATTACTTGTTATCTGACTGTTTAATTTATTAACAATATAATCCTGTGCCAATTTTTTCGGATCTGAATTTAATAATCCAAGGATTTTAGTGCCATGAGATAAAATTAAAGGAGGGAGGGGGTGATTACCGTCTTTATGACTATCTTCGTCTAACCACAGTATTTTTGGTTTTTCACCGCTATCGTTTTTTCCTACTACGCTTCTCTTTGATAAAAAATTACCACATCTCCTCGGCTCTGATCGCTTTTTCTCTTTATAAGTAACGTTTTCGTGTAACTTATTGCCAGCCTGCTCGGTTATCTGTTTTTTTCTATCAATATTATGCTCTATAACTGCCTCTGGGTATTCCTGGCAATTTTCAATACCAATCAAAGACTTTACTGGTTCAGATAAAGCAGGATAACTTTTTAGTAGCATAAGCGCTGCAAATAAAACACAGACAATTAGCACACCCTTATTTATCTTACAATTTATTACATTACGAGAATTACGATTGATGCTCATCAGAAATACCTAAAGTTATTGCTGTTATATCCGTCATCTTTCAAGTTGCCTCTTTGTTGGCTGCACTCGCTCACCCCGGTCACATAGTTCTCTATGCTCCCGGGGATTCGTTCCCTTGCCGTCGCGAAGCATCTTGAAATCCATAGGGCATATATTCAGTTATAGCTACTGAGTACAATAAATTACTTTTTATGACTTTGTATAATGAAAATAAATTATCAGTCGATAACAATAAGTAATCACTTAGCAAAATAAAAATCGTCGTAAATCATTTCCTAACACGGCATTAAATATTTATACAACTTTCATTAAAAACATAAGCAGAAAACCCGCTCCAACGGGTTTTCTGTCTATACCCGTCATCTTTCAAGTTGCTTCTTTGTTGGCTGCACTCTCTCACCCCGGTCACATAGTTATCTATGCTCCCGGGGATTCGTTCCCTTGCCGCCGCGATGCATCTTGAAATCCATTGGGTATATTTGTAATTATTGAGTTCACACTCAGTGATTATGATTTCTCCGGCAGTTGAACTCGAACATTAATCACTCGTCCATCGGGGATATCACAGAGTTCACCATCATTATAATAAATGACTTCTCCATCACTATTAACGCTCTTAACACGTCTATTTTGAGCAAATATCGGCGCATCTTTATTTTGACGATGATAACATTCGATGGTTATATTGCCATTAGATGGATCTACTGATTCACAAACCCAAATCAAATTTAATCCGTTGCTATCTGCCGGGACAATTGTACCACCGTGAATTCCCCATGCTCCATCTTTAGCAAAACCGTTGCAGCCGCTGATGCGATATTTCCCTGTCTCTATCCGCTCGACAATCATGCCTTCCGCTTCGCGAGTTAATTCATAAGTGCCGTCTGGATGAATACTCACTACAGGGCTGGATATTTTAAGATTGCCGTTAGTATCGGTGATGCAATTATCATTAAAAACGGCAATAGGATTACCGTTATATTTCAACTTTTCGCCAACTGTCAGCCTGCCATAATTTTTTTCATTGCAAATATCAAAATCCGATGAGCCGTCACCTGGAACTCCAATGTAGGCAGTTCTTTTTCCTCCCTCAACAAACTGAAAATATGCGTGTCTACCCGTGTCATATATTATATTAAAAATACCCCCGGCCCCCTTTAAATTTGCCGACCCGGCATCAATCTGCCCCGCCGGAGAAACAGAGAAAACCAGATTGTTATTAATATATGCTGCCAACTCGCCACCAATGGTTAATTTGCTAGATTTTTTTTCGTTACAAATATCAAAATTCGGTGACCCGTCACTTGGAAATCCAACGTAGGCCGTCCTTTTTTCTCCTTCAATAAACTGAAAATATGCATGTTTACCCGTATCATGGGTTATATTAAAAACGCCCGCATTCCCCCTTATATTCGCTGACGCGGCTTCAATCTGACCCGCAGGAGAAACAGAAAAAACCCGTTTGCCATTAATATCTATCGTATATCCGTAGGTATCAATGCTACTGCCACGCACAATACCTGTTTTAATATAATTGTCATACCAATTGTAAAGCGTAAACCCGACTATCTCATTTGTCGGTTTGGCTCCCTGTAAAGAAACTAACATCGTCGCATTACGTTCAGTGGGCAGTGTTTCAACCTGTTTAAACCTAAAATACTGTGGATAATTCCCCCCATTGGCCGATACTGCATTTTTCGCCAATTCCACTGTTTCCGCTAAGCCGAGGTTTTTCACAAACGCATTTTTATCAGGAATATCTGCGCCATTTTGATTTTTTGCCAATCGGTTATTAGCGTTATCATTTACATCAGAAACCAGCTTCTGCGTTACCGCGAGGGTATGACTATTACCTATTTTATCTGTGAGCTGAGTAACACCTTTTTGTGTTAATGAAGCATTTGGTACTTGTATTGCAATTTTTTGTTCTAACGCTCTATTTAATTGAACAATAAGTTTAGCTATATCCCCATCATCCAGAACATCATTGCCGGAATATGTTGCGATAAAATCAGCCACAACAGATGTTATTGTCGATGACTGACGTAATACCTTGTTGAGTACATGAGTAGTAATATTTTCTGGTGGAAACCCGGTCTTTAAACTCCGGCTTTCTTCATATCCTTCTTGGCTCACCACATTAGCATTATTACTAATAGAAAAAGCTTTAAAATCATTTTTTTGACTCATATATCCTCCTAAAATAAAAAACATCACTTCATAATCAACATGTTGAATTATCTTAAAAATCGTTCTACATAATTTATTTCAATTATAGCTCATCTCGAAAAAACAATAATAAAACTTTATTATGACTTAGGTAGTTAACTATTTTTGTACCACTGGCAACAATAAAAAATTCAATATTTTCAAACCAAGCAGATATCAAAACTATTTGTGATTAATATCTGTAAATGACTTTTCTCCTTACAATTTCCTCTCGAAAATTTTCGTAACAATATTTCCAAGCTTTCAAACTGAACTTTGTACTTGTAGCCGCCGACAGGTAAACTATTCTTCTTTTTGTTTTACTGCCAAAAGTGAAGAAAAATAGTGAGTAACATAAAACTAATCGTCGGTCTGGCTAATCCCGGTGCTGAATATGCCCAAACCAGACACAATGCCGGAGCCTGGTATGTTGATCTACTCGCTCGGAGCCACAATCAATCACTGAAAGAAGAGAGTAAATTTTTCGGTTACACTGCCCGGATTAATATGTGCGGTCATGATATTCGTCTGTTAGTCCCAACGACATTTATGAATCTCAGTGGTAAATCTGTCGCTGCCCTCGCCTCCTTCTACCGTATTCAACCGGATGAAATTCTGGTGGCTCATGATGAACTCGATTTACCGCCCGGGGTGGCAAAAATGAAGCTGGGTGGTAGTCATGGCGGTCATAATGGCTTGAAAGATATTCAGAACAAATTTGGCAATAACCCTAACTTTTATCGCTTACGTATTGGTATCGGCCATCCCGGCGATAAAAATAAAGTGGTTGGTTTTGTGCTAGGCAAACCACCAGCCAGTGAACAACAGCTGATTGATGATGCAATTGATGAAGCACGGCGTTGTACTGACATCCTGATGAAACAAGATATGGATAAGGCAATCAATCGTTTACATAGCTTTAAAGCCAGCGCTTGATGATATGAAGTCGATAAATCTTGTCTGTAAGATCGTGATAGCCCGTTATTCCGTGTATAATGGCGCCAATTTTTTTGACTCATCGAAAAGGCTGATACAGCCTTTTGATTTATAAGTAAATTAAGGTGAAAATCATGGGATTCAAATGCGGTATCGTTGGCCTGCCTAACGTCGGAAAATCAACCTTATTCAATGCGCTGACTAAAGCCGGTATCGAAGCAGCAAACTTCCCGTTCTGCACCATTGAACCTAATACCGGTGTCGTCCCTATGCCAGATCCTCGGCTTGAACAGCTGGCTGAAATTGTGAAACCTCAGCGAATCTTACCGACCACAATGGAATTCGTCGATATTGCGGGTCTGGTAAAAGGTGCATCAAAAGGTGAAGGCTTGGGCAACCAGTTTTTGACTAACATTCGTGAAACAGAAGCTATCGGCCATGTTGTGCGCTGCTTTATCAATGACAATATCATTCACGTTTCCGGTCAAGTTGATCCTGAGGCTGATATTGAGATCATCAATACCGAACTGGCCCTTTCCGATCTGGACACCTGCGAACGAGCCATTCATCGTGTGCAGAAAAAAGCCAAAGGTGGCGATAAAGAGGCCAAAACAGAACTGGCAGCACTGGAAAAATGTCTGCCTCATCTGGAACAAGCGGGTATGTTGCGGGCGTTGGATCTCAGTACCGAAGAGAAAGCGGCTATTCGTTACCTGAGTTTCCTGACGCTGAAACCCACCATGTACATTGCTAACGTCAACGAAGAGGGTTTCGAAAACAACCCTCATCTGGATGCGGTTCGTGCGATCGCCGAAAAAGAGGGTTCAGTGGTCGTACCGGTTTGTGCAGCGGTAGAAGCGGATATCGCGGAGCTGGAAGATGATGAACGCGAAGAGTTTATGGCTGAACTTGGGCTGGAAGAACCCGGTTTAAATCGCGTTATCCGCGCTGGCTATCAGTTACTGAATCTGCAAACTTACTTCACCGCCGGCGTGAAAGAGGTTCGGGCATGGACCATCCCAGTTGGCGCAACCGCACCACAAGCAGCCGGTAAGATCCATACTGATTTTGAAAAAGGTTTTATCCGCGCACAAACCATCTCTTTTGAAGATTTTATCACTTACAAAGGCGAACAAGGGGCAAAAGAGGCCGGCAAGATGCGTTCAGAAGGTAAAGACTATATCGTTAAAGATGGCGATGTGATGAATTTCTTGTTTAATGTCTAATTTATTTTTCATCTCTAACAACATCGTAAGATCTCTCTGAGACTGATTCAAATTCTTAGAATCCACGCAGTTGCGTGGATTTTTTTATTTTATTCTTGTGATTTTTCCAGCAATTGCACTCGAACATTAATTACTCGTCCATCGGGAATATCGCATAGCTCACCATCATTGTAATAAATGACTTCCCCATCATCGTTAATATTCTTAACACGCCTATTTTGCGCAAATATCGGCGCATCTCTATTTTGACGATGATAACATTCGATGGTTATATCGCCACTGACTGAATCTACCGATTCACAAACCCAAATTAGATTTAACCCATTGCTGTCTGCCGGGACGATAGTACCACCGTGAATTCCCCATGCCCCATCTTTAGCAAAACCGCTGCAACCACTAATACAATATTTCCCTGTCTCTATTCGCTCGACCGTCACCCCTTTAGCTTCGCAAGTTAACTGGTAAGTTCCATCTGGATGAATATCTACCACTGGACTGGAGACTTTGAGGTTGCCATTAGTATCCGGCTTGGCATTGCTTGTTGACCAGACTTTATACCACGGATTCCATTTATTGATGTTACCGTCACCATTATGCGTTCTATAGTGTAATTCGCTCTTCTGCACATAGGTGGAATGAATCATCAGCTCATAATGCTTAAGGCCCCCATTCCCTCCTGAAAATCTCATTCCTGGTCCATATACACCTGGACCGTTTAGTCCTGTTGGATATGCAAAATATGTTGAATTCTGAGGAATGTTATCAAAATTATCGATTGTAGAAGCTGTATTATTCCCAACAATAACCGGTTTTGTACTAATAACCTCTAAAGCGAGATTTTCCACAAATGCTTTTTTATCAGGAATATCTGCGCCGTTTTGATCTTTTGCCAATCGGTTATTCGCATTATCATTTACATCAGAAACCAACTTCTGCGTTACCGCCAGGGTATTACTGTTACCGATTTTATCCGTAAGCTGAACAATACCTTTTTGTGTTAATGAGGCATTTGGTACTTCGGTGGCAATTTTTTGTTCTAACGCGCCATTTAATTGGGCAGCAAGTTTAACGATATCCCCATCATCCAAAACATCATTACCGGAATATGTTGCGATAAAATTAGCTACAACAGATGCTATTGTTGACGACTGGCGTAATACCTTATTGAGCAAGTGAATATTAATATCATCTGGTGGAAACCCAATCTTTAAACTCCGGCTTTCTTCATATCCTTCTTGACTCACCACATTAGCATTATTACTAATAGAAAAAGCTTTAAAATCATTTTTAGAACTCATACACCCTCCAAAATTAAATAATATTATTTTAATTTAACCACCGTGAAAATCATTCCCCATAATTCATTTCAATCATAGTTTAGCTTAGAAAAAGAATAATGGAATGTTCTTACAACTTAAATTATCAACTATTTTTATAATTGATAGCAATAAAATTTAGACTCCCTAAAACCAGACATATATTAAAACCATTTCTGTCCAACATATGAAAATGACTCTTTTTCATCCATTTCATCTCGAAAATATTTATAACAACATTTACTTTCCAATAATAAATAAAATCAACCATGCAATAAAATATTTCAACCAATAAGTTAATGTAATTGATCGTAATTTTTACTTGTAATTATTAATTTACAATAAATATTAATCAAAACAAATCGACAAATAATTAATAATAAAACGCATTATTAGAAAATAAAAAAATAAACAGCAAAATAATATAATGTGATATTATTCAATAAAAACAACCTAAAGCACAAATTTTATTGCAATCGACTTTACATACTACATTTTTACACTATTATTAAAAGATTAGATATATATTTTTACCTATTGATTAAGATATTCTCGGTTTTCAGGAACATATGTTTATCATATAAATAAAACCCTATATTATTGATATAAAACAAATTATAGTTTCTGAATCTGGAACTCATTTTGAGTAAAGAATGAAAATCAATTACTTATCTAATACACTCTATGGATTTCAAGATGCATCGCGACGGCAAGGGAGTGAATCCCCGGGAGCATAGCAAACTATGTGACCGGGGTGAGCGAGTGCAGCCAACAAAGAGGCAACTTGAAAGATGACGGGTATATACCCTATGGATTTCAAGATGCATCGCGACGGCAAGGGAGCGAATCCCCGGGAGCATAGGTAACTATGTGACCGGGGTGAGTGAGTGCAGCCAACAAAGAGGCAACTTGAAAGATGACGGGTATAAATCCATAAAGGAAAATAGACATGAAAGATATACTCACAAATTCTGATCATAAAATTAAAGCTGTTCAAGAATGGATAGAACACGTTAAACACAGAGGAGAAAGATATTCTAAAACGCAGCCACATTCAGATAACATTTTTACTCATTTCTTAGAAATTGAGAATCTTTCTGATATACAAAGTCCAGCCAGTGTAGCAGCGACAAATAAATACACACTATTCGCCAAAAAATCGGCCACATCAAATAAATACCCAGTCAGTGTCACTGAGGGGCTGCAAACTATCATTAACTTATGTCGAGTGGCCTCAGGTTATGACCCGCAAGAACCGGAAGGTAATGGCAATGCGCAGAAATTCACAGCATTCACAGAAGAAATAGAAAAGGTTCCCTTTCTCTCTTTACTATGGGCAGACACCAATACGATTACTCAACAAAGTCATGACACAGATGTCTTGATCGATTCTTTTGTTGAAGCCTTTCAAGGGTTATCTCCTCAGGATAAAATTACTATTAAGATTTATTTGAAAAAGTTGATTGATACCGCTTTATCATATGCCGATCAAAAGGAAAAAAAATCCAATCTGGTGCAATATGCTCTGACTAAAACCCCAAATGGGGTGTCACTCTTACTCTATTCTTCTATATTGATAATAAAGAAAGTCGATAACAAGGGTACGATTAAATTCACCTCTCATTATAATCTTTGCCAGGCAGAATATAATCTCAGCCAGAAAACGTGGGAAACAGTAAGATCAGTATTCGAGAAAGAAGATAAGATAACCATAGAGTATTTAATTGATTGTATGACAACCAAAATGAAAGCATAAACTGAAAACGCTCTGTCAGTAGATTAATTGATTTATATCAATAACATTATTACCAATATGTGCTGAGATTATTCTCATCATAGTTATTCAATAAAACCATTAAATTAAAGGAGAATAGACAAATATAACATAAAGAATAGAACATGGAGCATACGATCAATATATATAAAAATGAATTATCTTAAAATGTGAATTTCACATCGATAAATTTCACAAACAGTATTTTACTATTAATATGAAAATATCACATAAACAAACATTTATCCGTGAGGAATAAGTTAAATTACATACCCTTAATATTTGATAGTGAAAAACATCCACTTATGGATATACTTAGTTCATACAAAAATATATTTAACACTTATTAACAAAAATTTAAAATAAAAATTACCAAGCTAAAAAAACAGTAATATTAAGTACATGATTATCGATTTATCTCACTGTTAAAAATAGGGTTCAACATTGCTCCCTACTTTCAACAGTACCCTAACATTCAATACTTAACTTAATATACCCTATGGATTTCAAGATGGATCGCGGCGGCAAGGAAGCGAATCCCCGGGAGCATAGATAACGATGTGACCGGGGTGAGTGAGTGCAGCCAACAAAGAAGCAACTTGAAAGATGACGGGTATAAATCTATTAAGGATAAAAATCATGGAAAATATCTTAAATAATCCTGATTATGCAGTTAAAAAAGCCCAAGAATGGATAGAACATATTGAAAAAGGAGGCACAAGGCTCCTTAAAGATTGGGAACGCTCAGGCAATATTATTATGGAGTATCCTGATGCTGGCGATTATTCTGATGTACAGAGCCCAGCGAATGGCGCAGCTACAGGAAATTATACCCAGCTGGCAAAAGATTCTGCCACACCATCTAAAAACCCACTCAGCATTACCGAAGGCTTGCAAACTGTTATTAATATGTGCCGTGCGGTTTCAGGCTATAATCCTTTAGATCCTCAAGGCCAAGGTAATAAAAAGAATTTCTTCTCATTTACCGCAGAATTATCTGGCGTTCCATTCCTTTCTTTACTGTCAACAAGTACACAAAATGTTATTCAAAAAAGCCATGATGCCGATGTTTTGATCAACTCTTTCCTGGAAAACTTCTTAGGATTATCGAGTCAGGAGAAAGAGCAGATGAAAACCCCACTGAGACAATTGGCGATTGCTGCATTATCTTATGCAGGTAGAAGGCAAACTCAATCCAATTTCGTACAAAGTGTTCTTGCTACATCACCAAGAGGTGGCGTGTCATTCTTCTTATATTGGTCTGAGTTTTCAATCGTCGCTTACGAAGATGATAAAGGCCTTATCGAATTCAAATCTCATTACTTCCTGCCACAAGCAGAATATAACCTAAGGTACGAATCATGGGTAAATGTAAGGCCCGCATTCGAGAAAGCACAGAAGGTATCATTAGAAGATTGGATTGACAGCATGACCACTCGGAGAAAGCAAGGAAGTAACGTAAGAGCGCTTTGTATAGAATAATGTATACCTTATAGATTTCAAGATGCATCGCGACGGCAAGGGAGCGAATCCCCGGGAACATAGAGAACTATGTGACCGGGGTGAGTGAGTACAGCCAACAAAGAGGCAACTTGAAAGATGACGGGTATAGTGAAATAACCTCAAAATGGTGTCGGCAAAAGCGTCGTGGACACCATAAGTTTCATATGTGATAAGGGCGTTCAGAATCCCTCACGTTCTTGTACTGGCGGTTGGTCACGTTCTGTCAAGAAATCTGCCGTAACACCAGGACCATCAAACCAACTGTCCCAAGACTCACCAGCCATATCAACCTGTCTCACACCTTCGGGAAAACCACAACTTTGGAAAGTCGGACGGCTTACTTGAGAACGGTTACTTTTAAATACCGTTGCTTTCTCCACGAACTTCTCCTTGATAGGGATTAATATCAGCCTGGGATCAGGCTATTTCAACCAATAATGTATGACAAATATTGCCTAAAGTCTGCATCGCACGTTCCATTTGCTGGTTCCAATCAAAAGAGGCATTCAGACGAAAGGCATGGTTAAACTGTTCGCTGGTGCAAAACATACTGCCCGGTGCAATACTGATCCCTTCTGCCAATGCCAGTTGATAAAGCCGCTGTGCACTGAACAGAGGCTCAAATTCCAACCAGAGAAAATAGCCGCCTTTAGGGCGATTCACTTTGACTGAAGCAGGCATATAGTCACCAATTGCTCGTAACATCAGGTGTTGACGTTGCTCCAATGTGCGACGAAGGCGACGTAAGTGGTTGTCATATCCCCCCTCCGCAAGATAATCAGCAATGGCCAATTGCGTCGGCATGCTGGCAGAAACGGTACTCATCATTTGTAGCTGTTGGATTTTCTTGGCATGTTTTCCTGCCGCAACCCAACCTACCCGAAATCCCGGCGCCAGACATTTAGAAAACGAGGAGCAGTGCATAAAGTTGTTTTCACTGTCCAACCCTTTCGCCGGTACAGGCCGCTGTTGATCGAAATAGAGTTCACCATAAACATCATCTTCAATCAGCACCACCTGATTACTGTTCAGGATATTCACCAGCCGTAATTTACTTTCAGCGGACATCGTTCCCCCTAGCGGGTTCTGAAAGTGAGTCATTAACCAACAAGCTTTTATCGGGTATTTTTGAATCACCTCCTCCAGCGCATCCAAATCAATACCGTTTTGTGGATCAGTTTTGATGGCTACCGCTTTCAAGCGTAAACGCTCAATGGCCTGTAAAGCACCGTAAAAAGCCGGTGATTCAATCACCACCCAATCCCCCGGCTCTGTCACCGACTGTAAACTGAAACTCAGTGATTCCATCGCACCCGCAGTGATGACAATTTCATCAGGAGGGACATGAATACCATGCATTGCATAACGGCGCGATATGTTACGACGTAACTTATCATTACCCGGCGGTAAATTGGCTAAAGCGCTATGCGGCGCTATTCGTCTGGCAGCAGCCGCTAACGCTTTGGAAAGTTTAGGTTGAATCAATAAGGATGGATCTGGAAATGCTAAGCCAAACGGAATAATCGCAGGATCTTTGCACGCCTGTAATACATCAAAAATAGAAGCGCTTATTTCCACGCTTTCACTTAAATGTAATCGCTTTCCTCCTTTTGCTGCGGCAAACGGTTGCAAACGTTTGGCGACGTAATAACCCGATTGAGGCCGGGAAGTGATCCATCCCTGACTCTCTAATAATTGATACGATTGAACAACGGTCATCAAACTCAAACCCGATAACTTCACTGATTCTCTCAGTGAAGGTAATCTATCTCCCACCAGCCAGGTACCATCTTCAATATGTTGCAGAATTTGCCTGGCAAATTGTTCATAACGTTTCATCAATTCAGATCTCCCTGCAAACTGTTATAGCCAATATACAGAAAACTGTCACTATTATAGTCATTTTTTTCATGCTTTACTTGTCCGCATACATTTCCTGCCTTTATTCAAACTAAAAATAAGAGGTCACTATGTTTGGTTTAAGTGCCTTGGAACTGGCCAGAATTCAATTCGCATTTACCATCTCGTTTCACATTATCTTTCCGGCGATTACCATCGGGTTGGCAAGTTTTTTAGCGGTACTGGAAGGGTTATGGCTGAAAACGCGTAATACCGATTACAAAGTGCTATATCATTTCTGGTCGAAAATTTTTGCTGTCAACTTCGGGATGGGCGTGGTTTCCGGTCTGGTTATGGCTTACCAGTTCGGCACCAACTGGAGTTTTTTCTCCGATTTTGCCGGTTCGATCACCGGACCATTGCTGACTTACGAAGTACTGACCGCCTTCTTTCTTGAAGCGGGCTTTCTCGGCGTTATGTTATTTGGCTGGAATCGTGTCGGTGAAAAATTACATTTCTTCGCCACCTTGATGGTTGCGCTAGGTACTCTGATATCCACTTTTTGGATACTGGCCTCCAATAGCTGGATGCAAACCCCGCAAGGTCACGAAATTGTCAATAATCAGGTCGTCCCCGTCGACTGGCTGGCAGTGATATTTAATCCCTCCTTTCCCTATCGCCTGGCTCATATGTCTACTGCAGCCTTCCTCGCCTCAGCATTCTTTGTTGCAGCTTCAGCGGCATGGCATTTATTAAAAGGCAATGACTCGACAGCAATGAAAAAAATGCTATCCATGTCGATGTGGATGATCTTGATTATTGCGCCTTTGCAGGCATTGATTGGTGATGCTCACGGTCTCAACACCCTCAAGCATCAACCCGCTAAAATCGCGGCAATGGAAGGCCACTGGGAAAATCTTCCCGGTGAAGCAACGCCGCTGATCCTGTTTGGTATCCCAGATATGGAGCGGGAAGAGACGCGTTATGCCGTCGAAATTCCTTATCTCGCCAGCCTAATCTTAACTCACAGTATAGATAAGCAGGTTCCGGCGCTTAAGGAATTTCCACCGGAAGACAGACCAAACGCGCTTATGGTTTTCTGGTCATTTAGAGTGATGGTCGGCCTCGGTGTGTTGATGATCGTTGCCGGCTTTTGGGGGCTTTGGCTGCGCTATAAGAGACGACTTTATCAGTCAAAAACCTTCTTGCGTTTTACATTCTTGATGGCACCTTCTGGCCTGATCGCCATTCTTGCCGGTTGGTTTACCACCGAAATAGGCCGTCAACCGTGGGTGGTTTATGGCCTGTTGTGCACCAAAGATGCAGTATCCGCACACGGTGAAATACATATGAGCATCAGTTTGTTGCTTTTTATCGCGGTCTACAGCTCGGTATTCGGTGTGGGTTACGCCTATATGATGAAACTTATCCGCAAAGGTCCCAAAAAGGAGCTAAAAAATGGGTATTGATCTGCCGTTAATCTGGTTCATTATCATTGTGTTCAGCATCATGATGTACATTGTCATGGATGGTTTTGACCTTGGGATTGGGCTGCTCTATCCCACGGTTAAAAGCGATAAGGACCGTGATTTAATGATGAACAGTGTTGCGCCGGTATGGGATGGTAACGAAACTTGGCTGGTGCTTGGCGGCGCAGGTTTATTCGGTGCTTTTCCTTTGGCTTATGCCGTTATCCTTGATGCATTAACGATCCCCGTGACATTAATGTTATTTGGCCTGATCTTCCGTGGTGTCGCCTTTGAATTTCGTTTCAAATGCGCGCCTGAGCATCGTCATATCTGGGACAACGCTTTTATCAGCGGCTCTGTGATGGCGACGTTTGCTCAGGGTGTGGTGGTGGGTGCCTTTATTCAAGGGTTCCCGGTGGAAAACCGAGCTTACACCGGCGGCTATTTTGATTGGTTCTCACCCTTCCCCCTATTTTGTGGTTTTGGCCTGATCATTGCTTACGCATTGTTAGGCTGTGGCTGGCTAATTATGAAAACCGAAGGTCACTTACAACAAGAGATGTACCGTGTCGCCCGTCCGCTCACGTTTCTGATGCTGACAGTTATCGCCATTATCAGTTTATGGACGCCATTCATCCATCCGGCAATAACTGAACGTTGGTTCAGCTTACCGAACCTGTTGTTCTTCCTTCCCGTGCCACTGTTGGTGGTCTGGTCTGGCTGGAAACTACTGCATTCCATCAAACGTAAAGCTCATTACACACCGTTTCTGGTCGCACTATTGTTAGTTTTCCTTGGCTACAGTGGGTTAGGTATCAGTATCTGGCCTAACTTGATCCCACCGACCATCAGCTATGAAGCTGCGGCGGCACCACAGCAAAGTTTAGGTTTTATGCTGGTCGGCGCCCTACTTATCATCCCAGTGATCCTGGTTTACACCTATTGGAGCTACTACGTTTTTCGGGGGAAAGTTAACCATGAACAAGGCTACCACTAATCAAAACACCCCACGCCCTTCTGTATGGAAACGGATAGGCTGGATGGCGATGATCTGGTTATGCAGTGTGATGGCTCTTTTTGCTGTTTCCACACTATTTCGCCTTCTGATGACAGCAGCAGGTATGAAATTGAAGTAATTATTAACACTATTTAACAAATTGAGCTAAAGTTTTCATCAGTATTGCAGAACGGAATCTTAACCTGATGAAAACAAGTTCAAATAACACCATCTTCAAAAACCAAAAACTGTTTGTAATCAACTCTATTATAAATTTGTTTTTACTTTTTATACTGTTGTTGATTGATAAACCGTCGGTTCCAGATTTAATTTTACCGTTATTGATAATGTTAAGTATTACAAATGTCTACTTCCTGATAAAAGTGGTACATAACTCTGCGCCTGTCAAAGAATGGCAACATGCAAGATACAAAGCAGAAATTAACGCACTGAAACAAAAAAATGGCTATTTGGATTTCCTCTGTCAAAGCCATTTCAAACTACAAAATTGTAAACTGCTACCTGAAAAGTTTCAGGAGATTTTTTCCCACCTCAATCGCCTGATCCCTTTCTGTGAAGCCAAAATCATCTTTTATCCATCACAACAAGAATATTTCTTTCGCAATCCCCACCAATGTCCCTATTTTGATATGCCGCTGATTATGAGATGGAATCTAGATGATAATATTGATAACTATGGGACACTCTGGATAAAAACACACAGAAATAGTGATCTCACTCCCGATGAAAAAAGTCTGGTTCAGGATGTGGTGAGGTTAATGACAAATAAACTATTACGGGAAAATCAGCTCCAATGCCAACACCAGAGTATGTTGGCCGCAGAGAGAACCGCTATTTCTCGTGAACTCCACGATTCCATTGCTCAATCCCTCTCTTTCCTTAAGATTCAAGTTAATTGCCTGTATATCGGCAGTGATAATTTACCCAAGCAAAGTTTAACCTCGCTGAATATGATTAAAGATGAGTTGAATATTGCCTATCGCCAGCTCAGAGAATTACTGGCAACGTTCAGGAACGAACAACCTCAATGTAATCTACAAGAATCTTTACAGACCTTGATTAATGAATTTAACCATCGTCTAGGCTTCAACATTGAATTCAATTACCGCCTGACACATCAGCACATTCCTGACAGTTACAGCAAACATTTGATACAAATCATTAGGGAATGTTTGAACAACTGTTATAAGCATGCCAATGCCAATTGGATCAGTATCCGTATTTATCCTATCGATGACAAAATCATTACAGTTGTCAGTGATAATGGTCAAGGTATCAATCTGGACTCCGCTAATAAAAACAAATTTGGGCTGGCTATTATGCAAGACAGAGTTTCTATCCTAGGTGGACAATTACAGATAAAAAACCGTAAACATGGTGGTACAGAGGTAGAAATTCAATTTTCAGTGGATTGAAAAAGGCAGATAAACCCCATTATCGACGGCAGCGCAATTTATTGAATGATAATAATTATCATTTTCGTTAATTGCTGTTACACTAACTTTGGCTTTATCAGATAATAACCTTCGGTAAATTTTCCAGAGGAATTTTACGTGACCAATAGAACAATTGAAGAAAAAAATATTTACCGGCCTGCACCACCTAGACTTGTTCAGGTGAAAAACATTTTCGACGTGACACCTAATATGCGCAGCATTACTTTCACCAGTGAATATCTGGATAGTTATCCCACTGAATGTGAAGGCGGACACCTAAAGATATTCTTACCGCTTCCGGGGCAGACCAAGCCGGTGTTACCGACTTTATCTCCAGAAGGCCCAATATGGCCGCCGAGTGAACTGCGTCCAATAACGCGCACTTACTCGGTTCGAGCCATCCGCACCGAACAAAAAGAGATCGATATTGAATTTGCACTACATCACAATGGCGGCCCGGCGGTAGAATTTGCTCATAGGGCTAAAATCGGTGACTGGATTGGTATTACTAACCCCGGTGGACCTGATCCATTACTGCCAAAAGTCAGCCACTATTATATGGCTGGCGACCCAAGTTCTTTGCCGGCTATTGCTGCGCTATTGGAAACAGTAAAACCAGATGCGACCGGGCAAGTCATTATTCGTATCGAAAGTGAGCAAGATATTCAGGAATTAAAAAAACCGGCTGGAATAGCGGTTCACTGGATCACCGGTGATATTGAAATAACTGACACAATCGTATCTGAATTCAAATCCTGGTCATTACCAACAGAAGATGTCACTTTCTGGCTTGCCGGTGAAGATAAGCTGGTAAAAGAACTTCGTCGCTATATTCGCCGAGAAAAAGGCTATGAACGCCACCAGCTATATGCCATTCCTTATTGGAGGCATGGCTTTGATGAAGAAGGTTATCATGCCCTGCGTCATGAAGTGGTGGATAGCGACGATTAAGAACCTTGTATATTTATACTCGCTTGATCCCCTCTCCTACTAAAATCAAAGGATGAGGGAATCAGTGATATTATCAGCAACATCACTTAAAACGAGGTTTTTAAAACCGAAGAGATGCAATTGACGGTAACTCAATCCCTATTGAGTTTGTCACACTTTCTTGCAAATCTATTTTTTCATAGATTTAAAAAATGAAAATTTTCTCTTGCTATCGTTCAACTCACTATTACTCGCGGCATAAGCGGTGTTTCTTATCGGTGGTAATAGGATTTTTACTATCTTGTTTCTTTGGTGACGAAATCAATCACTGCTATTCCTGACAGGATATTGATGCTGAGAAAGTGATTGATAGCCGGACGGGGAAAATCCTGTGGGATTTTCAACACATGATGTTCGGGTTACGCCCTTATATAACGTTAATCGCAAGGAAAGAGTATCAATGAGCAAATTAAGCCCACTCGATTGTCTTGACTGTAAAAACATACTGAAAAACTGGCTGGAATTTCAGTTGGTGGATGAACAGGGGAAACCCTTGGTCAATATGCCTTATCGTTTGAAAATCCGTGGAAATCCTCTGCTAGGACGTAAAGGGGTTACCGATGGCAATGGATTGTTAAGGGAAGAAGATATGCCGTCCCATCCGGTAACCTTGTATATCGGTGCCCAACCTTATTTACTGGGCATTTAGCGATACCTTTTTTAACAAGTTGTTTCCCTTTTCATCTGCTGGAAAGGGGCAGTTAATTACTGTGGAAGGCATAGCGCCAAAGTACACAAAACCCTATGTATCCGCTGTGTATATCTCAAAAAACTGTCTTAAATATCAGCTTGATGCAGGTATGTCGCCTTATCAAGTGCCGACTTATTATGGATTGGAGTTGGATGTAAACGCTGATCCACAAACCGGTTATTTTCAGGCGAAATTGCCTTTTAGTGGAGGAGGATGGTGTAAATGGAAAATCGACCAAGCCTCTGTGGCGGTGGGTTATGCTGATGTTAGCCACCTGATGAAAGATGCTATTCCCTATGCAGGAACAGGATTAACTGCATTTATCAACGACGCGGCTCAAACAAATATTAGCGAAATTGCAGCGTTGAATACTATAGATTTCAGCCCGGTTATTTACCCTATATTAAAGATAGTTGATGGGCGTCCAAATAGAATTTTCTTACAGGGCGTGGTGGATACATATCCTTTTAGGTTGAAATTAACTCCAGGTGCTGAATGGAAAATTACTTATAAGCCTAAACTAGATGAAACCAAGATGCCTAAAATTATTATCCCCCCTGGTAGAGAACCCTCAAGAGTTGAATATCCTGATGGCAGAGTTGATTTAAACAGAGATTCTATTGATTATTGGAAAATAAAGTAACGCCACTAAGGTCATCTTACCAGTTTATCTATACCCGTCATCTTTCAAGTTGCTTCTTTGTTGGCTGCACTCGCTCACCCCGGTCACATCGTTTGCTATGCTCCCGGGGATTCACTCCCTTGCCGCCGCGATGCATCTTGAAATCCATAGGGTATATCTGTTTTGTTAAGTACCCTTACAATTTCCAGCCAATCGAAAACCCGCATTTCTTGCTTCAGTTTCTGTTTTAAAATAGACCGCGTTCTTCTCCTGAATCACCTTATAACCTGAACAATGAGAAAAATGATAAATTTTGCTGTTGTTATTCCCTTTAATTAATCCTGTAGAGGATGAATCAGATAACACCCGTTGTCTCTGAGTATCTGTTTGACTATTTCTCTGCCCTTTTCTCTGCTCGCTTTTTGGAATGCCAGAAGCCGAGTTTTTATGCCATAATTGCCATTTCTGTTCACCGGTAACAAAAGGGTTATGATGCCCCACAATACCGGTAATTCGATTATCTCTCTCCCGCTCCCATTTACTCGGTGGATATTGGCGATCCCAAGCGATAAATAATTGCTGTTGTTGGCGAGACATGGAAAGATTGTAACGATCGTGCATATAAAAATTGATCCGAGCGACCTGCCCTTTTACTTCATCTCGCGGTTCGAACGTTCGAGATTTAAAATCAACTTTACTGTTACAACGACCATAATCATTCGGCATATTTTTCGGTAACATTCCATAACTGAAATTACTACGATCGCCATTAACCTCGCCAATTGATGGAACCAAATTATGTATATCAGATTCCATTGCCCTAAAAACAGGATCGGAAGAGACACAATTCTTCCTCCCTCCATTTCGCCAACATTGCCGCTGATGACCAAAAACCCAGGCAGGAACAATATGTTCCCATTCAATTCGTTCAGCACGATTCTGTTGTGACCTGACTTGATAACCACACGAAGAAAGGATTGCGCGTCCACCGCTCTTACCTGTCCATTGCCAATCGCAACCACAATAAAATGTCCCTTCCCCTGACTTAAATTGGTCATGATAAATGCGTTGACGCAATTCAACTTTAGCTTGTTCAAAGGTAGCCGGTGCGGCAAAAGAAGATAAAGGAGCAATTAAACTGAAACACCCAATGTGAATTGCCCAAAAAATAACTTTACGTTTCAATGATAAACCCTACTTATATAAAAATATCATTCTGATTTTAACCTTTTATGTTGCCTCATAATCAACCTATAAGACAAACATTGTTTCTTTGCATTTCTTCTTAGCATCTCTTTTAAAAAGAAAGGCTATTCAATAGACAGGTTGAGATATCACACGATGGTAGTTATCCTATTTAAAATACAGGGCCGATACACGGCCCCGTATTACTACAATTTACTACCAGAATCATTTATTACCAGAAGCGCTGGTACTCTCCATTTCTTCCTGTAACTTCTTTCGATTCAAGTTCCAGAGTGAATCTTCTGGCATCTGGACCCGAATATCTAAACGGCAAGAACCGGGAATATCACAGGACTCCCCATCTTGATAGAATATCTTGTTACCATTGTCATCAATAGATTTGAGCCGCCAATTTTGAAATCTCTCCGGTAAATGTGCTTGTTGGCGATGGAAAGTCTCAATGATAATAGAGCCATCAGGTTGAACGTGATCATCAACAAAAATCAGTTCGAGATTATTGTTGTCGCGGGGAACAGAAATGCCCCCATGCACCCCCCAACCACCATCAGCGTTATAGCCCAGTATATTTGATATACGATATATGCCGGTTGCCTCTTTTATCACTTCTGCACCTTCGGATTCGTCATTAGTCGAGAAGGTGCCATCAGGGTAGATTTCTATTACCGGGGAGGCTACCTTGAGGTTTCCGTTGGTATCTGGTTTAGCGTTCTTATCATCCCAAAACTTACGTGTAACTTGTCTTTTACTATCGCTGTTTATGCTATCAGTACGATATGTACTGCCTTCGTGCGCGAAAACTAACCTGTGGCTCCATACACCATCCATGCCTTCATTTGATAAGCCATTTACATTACTAATTCTTAATTGAACGCCATACCCACCAGATGGCAGTCCATATTTAGTGAGGAATGACGCTTTGGATCCATAGCCGGCACAACCATCGTATAGATTTTCCGAGCCATGCAAACGCGCAAAACCCATTGAATGCATTGCATTATTAGTTGATACTGCGCCCACATCCCCCGCAGTCAAATTAATATCTCCGGTCAACGCTTTACCGTTTATTTTCCGGCTATCAGGTACCTTAGTATTAATACTTCCCAGTAATGAATTAACTATTTCCTTAATCAACTTTTGTGTCACTGCCAACGTATCACTATCACCAATCACATCGGTAAGTTGGACAATACCTTTTTGTGTTAATGAAGCATTGGGAATTCCTGTTATCGCTTTCTGTTCTAAAGCTTTATTTAACTGTGCAGTGAGTTTAGTGACATTACCATCATCTAAAACATCCTCACCAGATTGTGTCGCAATAAAATCAGCTACAACCGATGTTATTGTTGATGTTTGACGAAATATCTTATTTAACATGTAATTATCAATATACTGCTTGTCTGGAAACCCACGCGACAAATTCGGATCTATTTCATAGTCCTGTTGACTGGGCACATTAGCGTTACTATCGATAGCAAAAGCTTTAAAATCATTTTTACTCATATACCTTCCCCAAATTAAATAATTAACCATTTTTTAAAAATGGTACGCAATAAATGAAAACACAATTTACCATCAAAAAAAATATTCAAACCTCTTATGTTAAAAATCTAAAAATATTCTTATAATCTCCTTCAAATTTTAGCGAAAATAAATCTAAAATTGATACCAAATCAATTTTACGAATCAGAGCTTATTTTTATATAGACTTTTATACAAATCTTCCCAATCAAAGCACTGATTAAAAAACCAGTGCTTTGTGAATATCTGAGGATTATAAGACGTTAATGATATTATTCTTGCGGCTTTTCAGGCCAATTAATATCTGGTGCCGATGAAACATCAACCCGACGCAGTAATACCAAATACTTTTTCCAATCTAGCAATAAAGTTTTTTCCTCTTCCGATGCCATTTCAGTTTCAACCGCATATTGCAATACAGTGATGGCTTCATCGGCTTGCCGACGAAAAATAGCCCGTTGTTGCTCTGCCTGTTCAATTTGACTGACTTTTTGAGCTTCAAAGTCCGTTACCCATTTTTCACCATCCCATTGATCAAAATCGGTGGACGGTTGCTCGAATGTTAATATTTCTGGTAATTCACCCAGTACAGTTACTTCTTCCTGTACACCCGCTTGGGTGTTGTAAGCTATTTTTCCACGGTGGTCAGGGACAATTTCCCAATAACTTCCATCCTCACTGCGACGCACTGCCATATCATCAGAATCGGACAGGTTTGGTGCGTCTAAATAAGAATGCGCTGACAAACCTACACCTTCCGCAACATATTCGAAATCAGAGCCAGAGAATTCTCTCGTATAGGCATTAGCATGGTAAACTTTTATCCAGCCAGCTTGAATTGCTAATCCGTCTTCACCTAATACAGCGGTTTCAGTATCTAAAATATTTTCTTGTGTCATTATTATTCTACCTTTACGATATTATTCTGCTTTTACGATATAGTTAAATGCGATATTGCGGGGGCGATTTTCATTCGCAGTAGGTACAACGCGAGAAGCATCGATTCCCAATTCACTAAATCGATCCTGGGCCATAGGGTCACGAACACCAGTATTAAATAGACTGTCGGGGTGAGTTCCAGAAGTATAAAAAGCACCACCAGTGGTACTAAACATACGGGATGAGGAAGTTGCAGTTCGTCCGCTTACACTACCAGTAATGTTCCTAATCGCATCTCTCTGATGAGTTAGAATTCCACGACCATTATCAACACCACGACCATCATCCCAACCACGAATAAACTCGCCTCTTAAATCGGGTAATCTACCGTCAGGATAAGCTTCTGCTAATTTCGGGTACTGTGATCGACTAAAAGCAGAGCCATTACAAGTGAAATAACCGGAAGGTGGATGGGGCAACGGCCAAGGAATAGGAGAGCCAACGGGGATGCTGGAAATACTTGAAATTTTTTGCTCTAAAGCTTTATCTAAAGCGCTATTGAATCGCACAGTAAGCTTAGCTATATCACCATCATCCAGTACATCTTCACCAGATTGTGTCGCAATAAAATTAGCCACAATAGATGATATTGTTGAGGTTTGGCGTAATACCTTATTTAATACATGGGTAGAAACATTCTCAGGTGGAAACCCCGTCTTTAAATTCTGGCTTTCTTCATATTTTTCTTGACTTACTATATTAGCATTATCACTAATAGAAAAGGCTTTAAAATCATTTTTTTGACTCATATACTCCTCTTATATTCAATAATATCATCCAGTAATCAATATATTAAATGTTCGTACAGATAGCCTCTCTCAATTGGTGCTGATTATAGTCTAGTTCAGAAAAGGAATAATGAAATTTATTTTATAACTTATAGGGTTAATTATTTTTGTATAATTGGCAGTAATAAACCACCCAACATATTGCAATAAAATACATCCAGATTATTTACCATTTATAACTGCAAATCTTCATGAAAATATTTCCTACCTTTATTAAAACAAATGAAAAAATAATAGTGACAAAAAGTTCTTTTATTGAAAAGTAAAAAGACCACACTACAGCGTGGCCTTAAGCAAGGTAACTCACCAGTAAAAATCATTGTTTTTCAGCGAACAATAACCTGTAAATTCCCCCACCAACAATCCCACCAATAATTGGCATCACCCAGAAAAACCATAACTGCTCTAAAGCCCAGGTATTCTGGAATATCGCAACAGCCGTGCTTCGTGCCGGATTGACTGACGTGTTGGTAATAGGAATGCTAATCAAATTAATTAAAACCAGCGCCAAACCTATTGCTAATGGTGCAAAACCCGGAGGTGCTCGTCTATCTGTCACACCAATAATGACAATTAAGAAAATAGCCGTTAAAACAATTTCAGCCACAATAGCCGATTGAAGTGAGAATCCCCCCGGTGAATGTTCACCAAAACCATTTGATGCAAAGCCACTCGTGGTCGCATCAAAACCCACCTGCCCACTAGCAATAACATACAGTACCGCGGCAGCAAGAATACCACCTATAACTTGAGAAATAATATAAGGAATAACGTCTACTGCCCTGAAACGACCACCAGCCCAAAGACCAATTGTTACAGCGGGGTTAAAATGCCCGCCAGAAATATGCCCAACGGCATATATCATCGTCAATACGGTTAAACCAAATGCCAAAGATACACCGATAAAACCAATCCCTAATTCAGGAAATGCCGCAGAGAATACAACACTACCACATCCCCCAAAAACCAGAACAAAAGTTCCAAGCAATTCAGCCGCTAATTTTCTTAACATGTTTTGTCCTCATCCAGTTTTCAAAACGAGTTACCTTGCTGAAATTAACTATAGCCAATAAATTAAAATCATGCTTATTTTTACTATAACCGTATAAGTCGCTGATTATTGTGGCATCTTTGCCTGATATTCACTTTAATCCGGGATTTAATGCAACATCTATCCTGTGCAGATCAACTTTTTGGTGAAAAATGGATAGCTTAAAATCAATTATCACCAAAATAAGTTCAATATTCTGTTCTAACAATCAGAAAATCCGATGCAAAATACCTGCACCGGATTATTACATCAGTATTAAATAGTACAATATCTATACCCGTTATCTTTCAAGTTGCTTCTTTGTTGGCTGCACTCACCCCGGTCACATCGTTTGCTATGCTCCCGGGGATTCGCTCTCTTGCCGTCGCGATGCATCTTGAAATCCATAAGGTATATGTGAAAACGGGTTTTTTCACTGCTGAACAAATCATTCATCTGACTACCAAAACTGAAATATTTGCATATCCGACAATTCCTGAAGCATTTGAGCCTAATAAATGGGTGGAAATATTAGGCCGCCGGGAACCAACAACAATTAAATCTGCTTTAATCTCATCTGCTGTCGATAATACTTTATCCCTCGGTGATCCAAAGGCTACGGAGAAAGAGACTCGCTCTTTTGGCAAGTCTATTTTCTCAGCCACTTTTGCCAATTCCTCTTCTGATCTTGCAATAGATTTCTTGGCAAAAGAGTTGAGCAGGCCATAATGGTAACTATAACTAATTGAAAACCTTGATATGTCAGGAACGGCATGGAAAAGATGTATATTAGCATCCGATAACTTCGCCAAATACTCTGCATGTGCAATCGCTTTATCAGTCAACTCATCTTCTGAAATATCCACTGGTACTAAAATCGTTTTGTACATACGTACTCCTATATTTATATACCAAACCTAACTACTTCAACTGCAATAAGTATACCCGTCATCTTTCAAGTTGCCTCTTTGTTGGCGGCACTCACTCACCCCGGTCACATCATTCTCTATGCTCCCGGGGATTCGCTCCCTTGCCGCCGCGATGCATCTTGAAATCCATAGGGTATAGCTCTATTTTCAATCACTCAGAATCAAGATGCCACTTATGTAATATTCGATGAATGAAAGGCGTTACAACAAGCCCCAAAGTAATAAAGAATACACTTTCCAAAAATACCCCATATATGGCAATAAAATATTTACCGGATAAACTAACAGGGACGGGATCTAAACCCTGCGATCCCAGCATAGATAAAGCGTTAAGCAAAGATTCAGAAAATGTATGCCCTTCTATCAGGTAGAACCCCAAGATACCCGGAATTATTCCAATAAAGAAAAACATTGCAGCAATAAGGTAAAAACGTACCACCCGCCATACAAAATAGTCCAAACGAATCAGTTTATCAGTAAATTTTTCCACAATTATTGCATCCTCAACAATTCTACAAAACTTTATGTAATCTCAATGAAAATGAAATCAGAGCAAATTTAATAAAAATAGTGCGACACAACGTTAGCTAAAATATTTCTAGCAAGCCATCCGAAGATGGCTAGCCAATCCAATCTCTCTCATTACGTTTGGATCACCTTACCTGATAACCAAAACAGATGTTGTCGAATATTTGACAACACCTGATGCATTAGATCCTAATAAGTGCGTTGTAATATTAGGCCTTCTAGAGCCAATAACGATAAGATCAGCATTAATTTCTGTCGCTGCTGCGGTTATTTCATCTCTTGGCGACCCAAATGCAATGGAATAGGATAACCTGTCATCAGGAAAGTCGATGGTATCAAGCAGCATTTTCAAATCATCTTCGGCTTTAATTGTCGCTTTATCCTTAATTTCCTCATATCCCAACGAATATGCGTTAACAATCGCGGACGAAATTGGCAGTACATGAAGAATATGGAGCTTCGCACCTGTTTTTTTTGCTAAAGACAGTGCATGCTTAACCGCTTTACTCGTTAGTTCATCTTCTGAAATATCTACCGGTACTAAAATAGTTTTGTACATACGCACACTCCTATATTTACATACCAAACCAGACTACTACATTTAGTATATACCCGCCATCTTTCAAGTTGCCTCTTTGTTGGCAGCACTCACTCACCCCGGCCACATCGTTATCTATGCTCCCGGGGATTCGCTCCCTTGCCGTCGCGATCCATCTTGAAATCCATTAGGTATACGCGATATCCTGTTAATTACCATGAGTTATTCAACCAATGCAATGATAAAAATCAAAAAAATCACTTATATTTCATATCGACATAAATATATTATCAATACCATTCACCTAAAATTAGCACTCCTCTTCCCGCACCTTTCTCTATAACCAAACAATTAATATCGTTTTTAATTTATTTATCTTACACCTTTAACTTCATATAGTTATGATCATTTCAATACATCGCAAAAGTGGGATATGTACAGGGGCAATAACATTAACCCCTGAGACTCTACCTCACTGCCGATATAACGCTTTTATTTGCTGAACAGTATTTTCAAATATCTTAGCCTGTTTTTCATCGCCCATTTCTGCAATAACACGTTCCAGATTCAGTACAACTCTCCCTGCATGAGCTTGTCCCATAGTTTTAAGAATAGAAGCCAACAGAACTTTCAAACATGTCACCTCTGTTGCCAAGGTTTCAGTGTCGGATGAAGAAATTAAATCGATTTTATTCATAGTCGTTACCTGTTTACGTATTAATTACGTTATGAAAATAATAATTATACCACATAATTTATCCCCCATTTTTATACATTTTCCAAATAGATCTACGCCAAAACCGTTAAATTATTGTTAAAACCATTTGTTTTATAAATATTTATTTAGTTATTAATTTTATCATAATTAAAATATATAGGACATTCTGATTTCAAATAAATAATACTTGCTATCGTATAAAATAATTCTCTTTTGTCTTTGGAAGAGATAAGTATAATATTCACATTCCTGATGAACTTTTAGGATAATTTATCTATTCTATTGTTTTATATAATCTTTACTAAAAGTCAAAAAATAGACAGTTGAAGTTAACTCTTCTGAAACAAATTCAATACACAAGCAATGTCAATGAAGCTCATGTATGAGCATAGAGCCAGTTGGAGACACTTTTTTGATAAATGTTTTGTTAGTCGATGATCATGAGCTGATCAGAGTTGGTGTAAAACGTATTCTTGATGACGTAAAAGGGATAACCGTAGTAGGAGAAGCTAATTGTGGTGAAGATGCGATAAAATGGTGCCGAGCTAATAAAGTAGATATCGTGTTAATGGATATGAACATGCCAGGCATTGGTGGTCTGGAGGCAACAAAAAGAATCCTACGTTATTGTCCCGATGTCCGTGTCATCATGTTGACTATCTATACTGAAAATCCTTTGCCAATGAAGGTGATGCAGGCTGGTGCCAGAGGATATCTCAGTAAAGCCTCTACCTCTCAGGACATGGTAAATGCAATTCGTGCAGTTAATGCCGGCCAGCGCTATATCGCTCCCGATATTGCTCAACAAATGGCTCTTAGCCAAATTAGCCCACAGCAAGACAATCCATTAAGTTGTCTGTCTGATCGTGAATTACAAATTATGCTGATGATCACGAAAGGACAAAAGGTGAGCGATATCTCTGAACAACTTAATCTCAGCCCAAAAACCGTCAATAGCTATCGCTACCGAATGTTTAGTAAACTAAATATCAACGGTGATGTAGAATTAACACATATGGCAATACGTTATGGGCTATTCGACACAGAGAGTCTATTAAATAGTGACGGAACAATTTGATTCAAAAACATTTTTGAAAACAGTAACCAGTCAGCCTGGCGTTTATCGTATGTATGACACCTCAGGCACGGTTATTTATGTCGGTAAAGCCAAGGATTTAAAAAAACGGCTTGCCAGTTACTTTCGCGCACAGATTGTCAGTCGTAAAACCGAATCTCTGGTTAAAAATATTGTTCAAATAGATGTTACGGTTACGCATACCGAAACCGAAGCACTGCTGCTGGAGCATAATTACATTAAGCTCTATCAACCCCGATATAACGTTTTACTGCGAGATGACAAATCCTACCCTTACATTTTTCTCAGCGCAGATAAACACCCACGGCTGACAATGCATCGGGGAGCTAAACATTTCAAAGGTGAATATTTCGGCCCATTTCCAAACGCTCATGCGGTACGAGAATCATTAATCTTACTGCAAAAACTTTTTCCTATCCGACAATGTGAAGATAGCGTCTACCGCAATCGCTCGCGGCCATGCCTACAATATCAAATTGGCCGCTGCCTTGGGCCTTGCGTTAAAGGGCTGGTAAGTGGAGAAGAATATCAGCAGCAAGTTGATTATATTCGTCTGTTCCTTTCAGGCAAAGATCAGCAAGTTTTAACCAGATTAATTGACCGAATGGAGCAAGCCAGCCAGCAACTGAAATTTGAAGAGGCAGCAAGATACCGTGATCAAATCCAGGCCGTTCGACAGGTTACTGAAAGACAATTTGTTTCAGGAACAGACGATGACCTCGATGTTATCAGTGTTGCCTTTGAAGCGGGCATGGCTTGCCTGCATGTACTGTTTATACGTCAGGGCAAAGTACTGGGTAGCCGAAGTTACTATCCTAAAGTCCCGACGGGAACAACGCTTGATGAGATTGTACAAACATTCCTTGGCCAATTTTATTTACAGGGCAGCCAAAATCGAACTTTGCCCTCAGAAATTTTGCTGGATTTTACTCTGCCAGAAAAAGACATTTTGTCTGATTCTTTATCTGAAATATCCGGGCGAAAAATTCATATTCAAACCCGGCCCCGCGGAGATAAAGCCCGTTATCTGAAACTTGCCCGCACAAATGCAACAATCGCCCTATCGACCCGCTTATCACAACAATCAACTATTCACCAAAGATTAGACTCTCTCACCAAATTAGTTAAGTTAGCAAAAATTCAGAGAATGGAATGTTTTGACATTAGTCACACTATGGGGGAACAAACTGTTGCATCCTGTGTCGTCTTTGATAGCAATGGTCCACTACGTTCTGAGTACCGGCGCTATAATATCAGTGGCATTACTCCCGGTGATGATTACGCTGCCATGAATCAAGTACTACGCCGTCGATACGGGAAAGCATTAGATGAGTCAAAAATTCCCGACATTATTTTCATTGATGGCGGTAAAGGGCAATTAGCTCAGGCAATAGATGTCTTTCAGTCTCTTGATGTTGAATGGGATAAAACGCGACCTCAATTAATCGGTGTTGCCAAAGGCAGTGATCGTAAAGCCGGGCTTGAAACACTATTTTTCGCGACGGAGGATAAAAGTATCGCATTACCGCCGGACTCTCCTGCCCTGCATGTGATTCAGCATATTCGTGACGAATCACATAATCATGCAATAACCGGGCACCGTCAACGTAGATCTAAAGTTAGAAACACCAGTACGCTGGAATCTATTGAAGGCGTAGGACCAAAACGCCGACAAATGTTACTGAAATACATGGGAGGTTTGCAGCCTTTACGTAATGCAAGTGTCGAAGAGATCGCAAAAATACCGACTATTTCCTATGCATTAGCAGAAAAAATTTATAATGCATTGAAACACTAAGTACATTGATGCACCATACTTATAAATTCCACTATAGCCAGATAGTTAAGAAGCACTATGCAATTAAATATACCAACATGGCTCACTCTATTTCGTATCGTCCTGATCCCATTTTTTGTTCTGGCATTCTATTTGCCATTCACATGGGCGCCGATGGTTTGTGCCATAATTTTTATTGTCGCTGCGGCGACAGACTGGTTTGACGGTTTCCTCGCTCGCCTTTGGAAACAAACCACTCGCTTTGGCGCATTTCTTGATCCAGTCGCGGACAAAATCATGGTTGCGGCCGCATTAGTCTTAGTTTCCGAACACTATCATACATGGTGGATAACCCTCCCTGCAGCAACCATGATAGCGCGTGAAATTATCATCTCTTCTCTTAGAGAATGGATGGCTGAATTAGGCAAACGCAATAGTGTTGCCGTTTCCTGGATGGGTAAAGTAAAAACGACAGCGCAGATGGCGGCGTTAGTTGCTTTATTATGGCGCCCTAATTTTGAATTCGAATTGGGCGGATTCATATTACTTTATGTTGCTACGGTGATGACATTTTGGTCAATGTTTCAATATGTAAACGCGGCTTGGTCTGATTTGCGTGAAGCTTGATCGAAGTGACGTAAAAACCATCGAACAAACACGGCGTAACAATAATTGTGTTGACTCGATACGTGAAGTAAGTAGAATGCAACGCATCGAACGGCACATGAGATTTACAAAAACAAATAAGTAAATCAGCCAGTTCGAAGCGGTGCGGGAATAGCTCAGTTGGTAGAGCACAACCTTGCCAAGGTTGGGGTCGCGAGTTCGAGTCTCGTTTCCCGCTCCAAGTTACTGTTCAGAAGTTGGATGCTGAATTAGTAGTTGAATGTCGTTGAATATAGAAAGGCGCGTTGGCAGAGTGGCCATGCAGCGGATTGCAAATCCGTCAACCTCGGTTCGACTCCGGGACGCGCCTCCAAATTCAGCCTAGGTGGTGAAATCGGTAGACACAAGGGATTTAAAATCCCTCGGCCTTAAGGCTGTGCGGGTTCAAGTCCCGCCCTGGGCACCATGTAAAATTCACTGATAAAACAGTGAGTTAGGGAAAAGAAAAAGCCACCTTGCGGTGGCTTTTTTCATGCCGGCAACCACCCTTCCTAACATGCTTTCCTAACATCATTGTTGTGCAATGAATAAATATTCACTAAATTTCTAAGCTGCCTGTACGGCAGTGCACTTTTGCCAGAACAAGCATGTGTTGCAGTTGCTTTTCTAAGCTGCCTGTACGGCAGTGCACTATGTTTGAAGTACATTTCAAGCGTTCATGCTTTCTAAGCTGCCTGTACGGCAGTGCACGACTGATAACCCTCACACTAAGCCACCAGATTTTTCTAAGCTGCCTGTACGGCAGTGCACAAGGGTTCTGAGAGAGTAATTGTTTTTGACATTTTCTAAGCTGCCTGTACGGCAGTGCACCCCATATGGCTTTCCCCCGGCAAAATACCGGCTTTCTAAGCTGCCTGTACGGCAGTGCACTGTTACATATTAACCCCAACCTATTGAATGTTAAAGAGCAACCATTATAAAAAATAAAAAACCCTTTTTTATGGAACAAACAATATTTACTTAAAAATCAATAAGTAAAAATTTGCCGTTAAAAAAGGGTCAAAATTTTTTCCATCCAAGTAGAAAGCAGTCTTTCCTTCTATTTCTAGCTATCAAGCGTATTTTTGTTCAGCCATTACGCCGCTCTCACTATGTAATTAAATGCTATGTTGCGAGGGCGATTCTCTGCCGCTACAGGAACAACCCTTGACGCCTCGAATCCAAAGCCGTATGGAGTATCCGTGTCAGAAATATTTATCGATTTAAAACTGCCATCTGTCGCTATTCCAAGAACTTGACTAGCATAAAAAGCCCCTCTTGTTGCCAAATGATAATTTAGTGCTATCATGCCGGCGAACGAACCCTGAATATTTCGGATAGCATCCCCCTGATGCGTTAAAATTCTACGGCCACTATCAATACCTCGTCTATCATCCCAACCCCGAATAAATTCCCCTCTCAAATCAGGTAAGTGACCATCAGGATAAGCTTCTGCTAATTTCGGAAATTTCGACTTATCAAAGACCGCCCCATTACACTGCAACCACCCAGCAGGCGGCACGGCAGTCGGCCAAGGAACAGGAATACCGACAGGAATGTTAGAGGTATCTGAAATTTTCTGTTCTAATGCTTTATTTAATTGAGCGGTAAGCTTGGTTATATCACCATTATCTAAAACATCCTCGCCAGATTGTTCCGCAATAAAATTAGCTATGACGGCTGATATAGTTGATGATTGATCCAACGCCTTATTTAACAAATGAGAGTGAACATCATTTGAAGGAAACTCTGCCTGCAAATCCGAACTTATTTTATATTTCTCTTGACTCACTATGTTTTTATTATTAATAACAGAGAGAGCTTTAAAATCATTCTTGGGACTCATATGTCCTCCTTGAATTAAATAACATTATTTCGCAACTCACATCAATCAAAGTCTTTACCTCGGCTGTTCCGGCCATTCAATATCGGGAGACAATGAAATATTTACTCTATTGAGCATTACCCTATATTTTCTCCATGTCAGTAAGGCGGATTTTTCTACTTCGGTAGCGATATTTAAATCAACAGCATCTTGCAGTAATGCAATGGATTCACTCGCGTGTCGCAACAGAGTTACACGCTGCTGTTCCGCTTGTTCAATCTGATTTGCTTTTAGAGCGACATTATCAGTGACCCATTTTGTGCCATCCCATTTATCAAAATCGGTGGTCGGTTGCTTGAAGGTCAGAGTTTCAGGTAATTCACCCAGTTCAGTGATTTTCTGTTGAGTTAATGTTAACGTGTCGTAAGCTATTTTCCCCCGATAATCAGGGACGATCTCCCAACACTTACCGTCTTCACTGCGACAAACAGCCACATCATCAGAATCGGGAAAGTCTGGTGCATCTAAATAAGAATGTGCTGATAAACTGACACCGAGCATGACATATTCAATATCAGCGTTAGTAAATTCTCTTGTTATTTGATTCGTGTGATAAACTTTTATCCAACCGGGTTGAATTGCTAATCCGTCTTCACCCAATACAGCGGTTTCATGTTCTAAAGCGTATTTTTGTTCTGTCATTATGCTGCATGCTGCTGCTCTCACTATATAGTTAAATGCTATATTACGGGGCCTCGATACCCCTATAAATGCGGAATTCGCAATCCAGTCTGCCTGAGCTTTATAATATACAGCTTTTACCGAAGTATTTTTATTTTGTGGAATATCCCACTGCAATTTTGCAAACTCATTGCGTGAGAGGGTAATCATAAAATTATTAGCCCGATCAACATTCTGTACCAAATAAGCCCCTTCCTGCCATGACAATATTGAACGAGATGGATCCACATTTCGACCACTGTCCCAGCCACGGATAAATTCCCCCCTGAGATCGGGCAATCTGCCGTCAGGATAAGCTTCTGCTAACTTTGGGTACTGCAATTTATTGAAAAATGCACCGTTACAAACGAGATAGTTGACAGGTGGATAGGGTAACGGCCACGGAATGGGGGAACCCACAGGTATATTAATTTCTTCACGTAATGAATTTATTATTTCCTGCGCAAGTTTTTGTGTAACCGCCAATGTATTGCTATTGCCAACCACATTTGTAAGTTGAACAATACCTTTCTGTGTTAATGAGGCATCAGGAACCTCTATTGTCATTTTCTGTTCCAGCGCTCTATTTAATTGGCTGGTGAGTTTCTCTATATTCCCATCATCCAAAACATCATTGCCAGATTGTGTGGCAATAAAATTAGCGACTACAGAGGATATCGTGGAAGACTGACGTAATGCCTTATTTAGCATATCAGTGGTAATACCATCTTGTGGAAACCCAGTCTGCAAATTCTGATTTTCTTCATATTTTTCTTGGCTAATTACATTAGCATTATCGCTAATAGAAAAAGCTTTAAAATCATTTTTTTGACTCATATCCTTACTCCTTAAGCAAAATAATATTTTTTATAATCAACATATTTAATTACTGTAAAAATAATCCGTCTGTAATTCATTAAAATCAAAGTCTAGTTCAGAAAGAAGAGTAATACAGCATTCCTATTTATTAGGAGATTGACTATTTTTATATAATTAGCAGTAATAAGTAATTAAATATTTAAGAATCGAAAACATACCCAAACCATTTATATTTAACATCTGAAAACTATTTTGCTCTTATTCCTTCTATCTCTTTCTGTAACGCCTTCTATTTTAAATTCCAAGATGAATCTTCTGGCATTTGGACACGAATATCTAAGCGACGGTGTTCTGGAATGTCATAGGCTCTCTATCTTCATAAAACACACATTCATTGTTCTCAACGATACACTTGAGCCGACAGTTCTGAAAATAGATTGGTAAGTGAGAATGTTGGTTTTTTAAGCTGCCTGTACGGCAGTGCACCTATTAGAGCGTGAGCTGACGATTGATGCTAATTTCTAAGCTGCCTGTACGGCAGTGCACGATAAATATTATTCATCTGACGATAAATTGAATTTCTAAGCTGCCTGTACGGCAGTGCACCATACTGCGGCCCGTTTGCTGATTCATCCCAATTTCTAAGCTGCCTGTACGGCAGTGCACGAAAACCTACGAATTTATCCGCGATTTAGTTCTTTCTAAGCTGCCTGTACGGCAGTGCACGCTTTGCGCCCAAGACTAAAAAGAAACTTCGTTTTCTAAGCTGCCTGTACGGCAGTGCACAAGCGAAAGCAAGCTTTCTCTGTACACAAGTATTTCTAAGCTGCCTGTACGGCAGTGCACAACATTTTGATGCATTAATTAAAATCAACAGATTTCTAAGCTGCCTGTACGGCAGTGCACATGTCTGACCGTTGCATGTTAAGTAACCAACATTTCTAAGCTGCCTGTACGGCAGTGCACCCTTCGTTGAAATAACCCTGACAGCATTTGAATTTCTAAGCTGCCTGTACGGCAGTGCACGTACTGGAAGGGTTACTGGAGCAACAAACCTTTCTAAGCTGCCTGTACGGCAGTGCACGAGTACCATTATCTATATTACAAGAAATGGGATTTCTAAGCTGCCTGTACGGCAGTGCACTGTTACATATTAACCCCAACCCATTGAATGTTAAAGAGCAACCATTATAAAAAATAAAAAACCCTTTTTTGTGGGATAAACAATATTTACTTAAAAATCAATAAATTAAAATTTACCGTTAAAAAAGGGTCAAAATTTTTTCCATCCAAGTAGAAAGCAGTCTTTCTTTCTATTTCCGGCTATCAAGCGTATTTTTGTTCAGCCATTACGCCGCTCTTACTATGTAATTAAATGCTATGTTGCGGGGACGGTTCTCTGAGGCTACAGGAACAACCCTTGACGCGTCGAACCCAAAGCCGTATGCAGTGTATACAACATCTGGGGTAAAATGACCTACCGATTTGGATTTGCCATCTGTAGCCACCCCAAAAGTTTCACCACCATAACAAGCCCCTTTTGTTGCCAACTGAAAACTATATGTTATCGCCCCAGGAAATGAGCCCTTAATATTCCTGATGGCATCCCCCTGATGAGTTAAAACTCCACGGCCACTATCAATACCTCGACTATCATCCCATCCGCGAATAAATTCGCCTCTTAAATCAGGTAACCTACCGTCAGGATAAGCTTCCGCCAACTTCGGATACTGTAATTTATTAAATGCTGAACCATTACAAGTGAAATAACCGAATGGTGGATGAGGTAACGGCCACGGAATAGGAGAACCGACAGGAATTTCATTGGCTGTTTTCATCCGGTTGTCTATCTCTTCGCGGGTATATTCACGTAATGAATTTATTACTTCCTGAACAAGCTTTTGTGTAACCGCCAATGTATCGCTATTACCAACCACATTTGTAAGCTGGACAACACCTTTTTGTGTTAATGAAGCACTGGGAATATCTGTTGTCATTTTTTGCTCTAGCGCTTTATTTAATTGAGCGGTGAGTTTGGCTATATTTCCATCATCCAGAACATCATTGCCAGATCGTGTCGCGATAAAATCAGTCACGGCAGATGATACCGCTGACGCTTGACGTAATACCTTATTTAATAAGTGGGTGGGAACATTATCTGGTGAAAATCCAGTTTGTAAACTCTGATTTACCTCGTATTTTTCTTGACTGATTACATTCGCATTATCACTAGTAGAAAAAGCCTTAAAATCATTCTTATAACTCATATACTTTCTCCTGAAATTAAATAATATTATTTTATAACCAATATATTGCATTATTGTAAAAACAATCCATCCTACAATTCACGCCAATCAAGTCTAGTTCAGAAAAAGAATAATGCAGCGTTCTTATTACTTATAAGGTTAATTATTTTTATATAATTGGTAGTAATAAATAGTTCAACATTAGAAACTACAGCCGGAAATTTATCTATTAATACCCATTCCGTATCACTATTGACATTTTACTTACTGATAATTTAAAAATATTTCCAATTTTAATTAATATGATTTGAGCAGGAGCAATACCAAATCTATGATCTTTCCAGTACATTGCTGTTCCTAGCGCAATATCAGAGTTGGCAGCGATTGAAATTGTGTCGGTGTTTACTGAATTTACGTCATTCGCGCTTGACGGTGATTTTTTCTTGGGATTCACCTGTATTTAGTCAACAAAAATTCACATAGCTAGGTTTGCCTGATTGATCTATTTGGCTAAATTCGATATTTTTAATATAATCCATATCTGAAAAATGATACGGCTAATCAGTGCAGGGTTTTGATAGAAAAATGAACAAGGTATTATCACATAAAGAAGAGCTAAGCCATTTAAAAGCATGTTTACTCAGCGAAGTTGTCTGTTCACGGACATCGTTTTCATGGTTCAAAACAATCCATCGAGCTTTTAAATGCCCAGACCGCAGGTTCTATTTCTGGTGGAGAATTGCTAATTACTTATATAGGACAAATAAAGCCAAGAAAATCTCGATTCGTATCAATAGAAATTTAAGAAATAAATATGGATGTGATTTAGGATTAGGCTGCTATATAGGAAAAAATTTACGTATATCTCATTATGTTGGCATTGTTATTTCCCGCACTTGCATTATTGGTGATAATTTTCATGTTTTACAAAATACAACCATTGGCGTTCTTAATGAAGATATTCAAGGGAAAATAAGTATAGGTAATGATGTAAAAATAGGTGCAAATTCTTGTATTATAAGTGACAACATAACAATTGGAGATAATGTCTACATAGGCGCCATGTCATTTATTAATAAAGATATCCCTGCTGATTGTATTGTATATACACCTAAATCTCAAAATGAGATAAAGATAAAAAAGCAAAAAATAATTAATTGAACATTCCAATGAAAAATGGGAACACAATATGTTTTTTAAATATAAATATCTTTTAAAACTAGGTATGCTCTGTAAGCAGAATATAACAAAATCAATATACAGAAATGTATCCAGTAAAAAAATGAAACACAATATGAACTTTTGGCCTCACATAAAGATCTCAAGAAACATTAATGGCAAAATCGACGCCGTTTCATTCAATAAGAAAAGTATAAATATCAATGAATTCCCAAAAAAATCAGAAAAACCCTTAATCATTATTGCATCTGGACCGTCGGTATCTACCATCAATACAGATTTTTTTGATGATACCAAATTTGATATTATGGGTGTTAACGGCTCGTATGAATTATCACCAGAGATAAAATTAAAATATCATGTTATAATTGACCGAACATTCATTCTAAATAGGAAGAATATCGTTTTAAATATATTAAAAGATGATGAATTGATACTCTTCACAACAATGGATTGTCTCAATGATATCTTAATTCATTACGGTTATCTTGAATTAAAATGTAAAGTCATTATTATTGAGAACATTGACCAGCCAGTTTATCAACAGGAAAAAGAACTTTTTGAAATAAAGAGTGATGAAATAATAATACAGAACGGTGTCGCATTCTCATTGAACTTAAATCTCGGATTCTACAACGGAACAACAGTGGCATATTCTGCTTTGCAAATAGCATTTTTTTTGGGTTATAAAGAAATATATTTCGCAGGTCTAGACATGAACAATTTTTCAAAACCAAGATTTTATGAAACCCAAAATGACAAGCTAGATACCAAATTAAATAATAACTTACATGATTTCATCATTCCTTGTTTCAACCTGGCTCATGAAATAGCCATAAGAAAAGGAGTTAAAATTTATAATCTATCGAAAAATAGCGCTATAAATTCATTTGAAAAGTTAGATTATAGAAAAATTTAAGTCATTAGATTTCTTATATACCCAATAGATTTCAAGATGCATCGCGGCGGCAAGGGAGTGAATCCCCGGGAGCATAGATAACTATGTGACTGGGGTGAACGAGTGCAGCCAACAAAGAAGCAACTTGAAAGATGACGGGTATACAATATGCCGAGACTATTGATACCCATTCATCACTAATGACCATCGAAAAAAAATAAGTATTACCGGCTATCGTTGGACATTCATAAAAAACACCATTACTAAATAATTTTTCCGTGAAATAATATTCATAAATACATTTATGTTTATTTAAAATTTCATTATTAAATAATAAATAATTTAATTAATAGTTATTTTCCCTTGAAAAACAAATTGTTATTCTATGCTATAGAATCAAATCATGTTACGTAGAATTATTACTTAAATCATTCAAATAATGTCTTAAGTAATCACCAAGGATTTACTATGCAAAATATAAAAAGTAAACTAATCAGTATCACTTTAATCTTAACGTGTACGAAGAATAAAAATGGGGTCATTTAAACATATAAATTATATTTGATAATCTTAAAATATGAACAAGAATTCCGTTACTAAGATAAAACATACTTTGAAACGATGCAGAGCCACTTTGCTAGAAACTCACTCATTTGGAGACCACGACAAGAAAAATAACTATCCTCTTTTACACCCTATAAATATTGATCACTTAGGGTCGCCGAATATTATATACCCTATGGATTTCAAGATACATCGCGACGGCAAGGGAGAGAATCCCCGGGAGCATAGATAACTATGTGACCGGGGTGAGCGAGTGCAGCCAACAAAGAGGTAACTTGAAAGATAACGGGTATAAATTTATCATCACTATAATAGGCATTAATCATGAAAAAAATTAATGGAACATACATTTCATCACAAATAATAAACACAATGGAAGCAAGCAATGAACCGTGGGGAATCAAAGATAAAAATTCACGCTTTATTTATGGTAACCCGGCCCTAAAATCTATTCAAAACATTCCAACGTCATTTGATTATGAAGGGCTTTTTGATGACGAACTTCCTTGGGGTGGAGCGGAGTTTGCGAAAGAATTTATTGATCATGATAAAATTGTAATGACAAAAGGGAAAAGAATCTGTTCACTTGAAACATATACATATGGAAAAGAAAACATTTTATCGTCTTACTTCCAAGAAAAATTACCACTATATAACGATGCAAAGGAATGTATAGGCATATTTTTTCATGGATGGAAAGCCAAAGATTTTTCATTAATGAACTTATATCAATATTATAACGTTCTCCCCACATCTATTATATTTCAACCACCAACAGATACTTTTACCCAACGTGAGTGGGATATTATTTTCTTCTTTTTACAAAAATATACCAGGAAACAGATTGGAAAAATATTAAATATCTCTTACCGTACAATTGAATCCCATATGGCCAAGATATATCATAAGATAGGTGTTGATTCCAACCAACAACTGGAAGAATATTGTCTCATCAACAATTTTAAACGTTATGTACCCGAAAAATTTTTACTATTTTAATAATTTTATTTACTATTTTTTAGTCATAAAAATCATGATCAAATAGTTTATCGCTGTCGGTATGATACAGGTAATATATGAAAATTATACCGACACAATTTTTATATATTAAAAACATCAATTATATATACCCGTCATCTTTCAAGTTGCCTCTTTGTTGGCTGCACTCGCTCACCCCGGTCACATAGTTATCTATGCTCCCGGGGATTCACTCCCTTGCCGCCGCGATGCATCTTGAAATCCATAGGGTATAAACAGCTTAATGCCTATTTAATTTTTAGAAAAATAATTATTTCCTGTTACAGTTACTCATATTTAAAGTTCACATCTTAAATAAAAATAAATTTAATTAGCAGAAATAATTGTCTTTTTTCTATCATAAAACACAGCTATTTTAAATATCACAAACAAATAAATCATTTAAATAATATCATTATTGAACTAATTTATCTGTGTAAAATTGATCGATTTTTAACTGATAAATTACTCTCATCCATGATAGAAAACACGGTTAATTATATTAAGAAAATTTACCTCAAATTAAATCTATAATGGCATGCACAACTAAACAATTCTCGTAATAAAAATAGCCACAATAATTATTTTCTGAAAAAGTCTATTATTGCTGGTAATAAAGTATTAAACTAACAATATGATTCAAGCATATCACAACTTAAACCCAAAATGGGTAAAAAGGAATTATAATATGAGTAATCGCATAGCTATATCATCTCAAGTTATTAATACACTGGCAGTAAGCAACGAGCCTTGGGGAATTAAAGATAAAAACTCATGCTTTATTTACGGTAATCTAGCATTAAAATCTCTTCAGAACTTTTCAAATTCATTTGAATTTGAAGGGGCCTATGAAAATGAACTTCCTTGGGATAGCGCTAAGTTTGCGGAACAATTTATTAATCATGATAAAAAGGTAATGGAAAAACAGCAGAGAATATGTTCAATCGAAACCCATATATTTGGCAGAGAGCAAATCCTATCGTCTTACTTTTTCGAAAAATCACCTTTTTACCATAAAGATGGAGATTGCATCGGCGTCATATATCATGGTTGGAAAGCAAAAAACTATTCATTAGCCTATTTACATCAATACCACGACAAACTACCGGCCTCAATTATGCTGCAACCACCAACGGATCTTTTTACTCACCGTGAATGGGATATCATTTTCCTCTTTTTACAGAAAAATACCAGAAAGCAGATTGGACGGATACTGAATCTAGCTTATCGCACTATTGAATATTATATGACTCGGATATACCGTAAGATAGGGATTAATTCCAGCCAACAACTGGAAGCGTATTGTCGAGCCAATAATTTTAATCACTATATACCGGAAAAGTTTTTATTGTCTTAAATTACGTATTTATTCCTAATTTTTACATATTACCCTTATCCATTATTAATGGAGAAAATAATCCGCCCTGTTTAAATATTTCATTTAAAAACATAATATTAGGGATATACCCTATGGATTTCAAGATGCATCGCGACGGCAAAGGAGCGAATCCCCGGGAGCATAGGTAACGATGTGACCGGGGTGAGTGAGTGCAGCCAACAAAGAGGCAACTTGAAAGATGACGGGTATAGAGAGGATCAGGATATACCCTATGGATTTCAAGATGCATCACGACGGCAAGGGAGTGAATCCCCGGGAGCATAGCAAACTATGTGACTGGGGTGAGCGAGCGCAGCCAACAAAGAGGCAACTTGAAGGATAACGGGTATATAATCACGGAAATCCTTCTCTTCTGGCATTGGCAGCGATTCAATATCACTACCCTCTTTATCCGGGATTGGTAATACGGTTATTTACGACGGAATAAACGGCGGCTCTTCATTTCCGGTATGCGGTGGAGCCTTGAATTCCTGTTCATTCGGCGTCCATAAAATCGTCGGTCGATTTTCTCCCGGCTCCCAGAATTCATAATTACCGGTAGTCGGATTCAATCTCATCATACGAACCAGCACTTTATCCAAACCACTTTCCGGGCTGACATGATAGCCCTGAACCGTCATCTTTCCGCTTTTTTCATCTCTGATCCAACGAAAGCGAATACGAGTCGGCGCTTTACCGGACCGTTCCGCAATTTCACTCAGGTGATACCGGTTTAAGAGCCTATCTCAATAGGCGTAATTGTTGCAGGCAGTTTGAACACGGACAGCGCGGAAAAACCGGAGCGTACACATAGTACGTGAGGATTTTGAGCACTGCCCAGGTTCGCTCTTTATGGCAAAGAAGGGCAAATAAAATAGCCCTATTGGGATAGGCAATTAAGTCGTCCTCTTCGCCTTGATAATGAAAATCAGGTCAATTTTTTGCCTCCGACGTTACCTCGCTGGCACTGTCAAAGCAGAAAATCATTGATACAAACTGCGGGAAATAGAGTAAGAACGTGATGGTGGCAAACATCTAAGTGGAACTTGAAATACAACTTTATATCTTGGGCTATACCATTTTAAGTAAGTTTTTTACTTAATTATTCTTCGATAATTTAATTTCATAGAATTTACCTAACCTTAATTTTATTTAAGAATAGCTATTGTCAGCAGTAGGAAAATTCAAACTCGGTTTTTAGATTGAAAACTCTATTTAGTTGATTATTCTGATAATTCCAAAATATAGTTTATCTAATTACAATGCTCTAAATACGCCGTTTAAAAAGCATTCTTTAATTGTTCGAATATTATTCCGATTAAATGCCATTTTTTCGCCATTATCCCGCGCCAAAAATAACACCTGCTTTTTCATTCTATTACCTATCATCGTTATAACAATCGCTCCCTCACGCTTCGGTTAATGACAGAAAGTTTTGATCTACGTCACTTAATTATTCATGACTTAAAAAATTTATTCATTAATTTTGCTGTTTAGTAAGTGAACTAAAATGTTTTTATACAAAATAGTATTTTTAGTTATATTCATTAATGTTAAAAGTATCACTATATAACAATAAAAGGTTTAATTAATAAATATATGTATTTTGACGAGCAAGTTATTATATTCTATTATATTACCAAGGCATTTTAAGTATAATTAGTTAGCAAACATGTCAGATAACAATTGAAATAATCATTCAGGAGTCACTAATGCAACATATAAAAAACAGACCTAATAATATCACCCCACAATTAATTCATATGTGGGAAAACAGTGATGAACCTTGGGGAGCTAAAGATCTCCAATCGAGATTTATTTACGCCAATTCCGCTTTTTATCAACTACACAATTTACCTGACGATTTCGATATTACCGGGCTTACCACAGGTGAATTACCCTCACCTATTGCAGAATATGAAAAAGAATTCCACCGTCAGGATCAAAAAGTTCTTCAAACTATGCAACGTGTTAGTTCACTAGAAACGCATCCATTTGAAGAACATAAGATTAAGCAAATCTATCTTTGTAATAAATACCCACTTTGCGATGAAGATGGCAATTGTATTGGGCTCACTTTTCATATGTGCAAAACCAAAAACTTTTCTACTGCTTACTATTATGATAAAACCCCTCCGGCAACGCTGGAATTTATCGCCCCTAATGACAAATTGACACAAACTGAATGGGAAGTTCTCTTTCTAACGCTACGTTCATTAGATGAAGAGAAAATCGGTGAAGCGTTAATGATAAGTGCCGAAGATGTGGTTAATCATATTCAGTCAATCTACCAAAAATTCAATTTATCATTACACGAAGAATTAAAAGATTTCTGTAAAGAAAATAAACTTGACGCTTATATTCCCGCGAGATTTGTCACTGTCGGCAGTGTGGAATTAAATTGATTACAAAATTAAATATCAATAAGCTAATTTTAAGGCTAGAAAAAGGAATGATACTATGAGTAACAAGATAATTTCATCGCAAATCATTAACACAATGAAGCAAAGTAATGATCCTTGGGGAATAAAAGACAAGAACTCATGCTTTATTTATGCTAATCAATCATTTAAAACCCTCCAAAATCTTTCAAATTCTTTTGACTATGAAGGAGTTTTTGATGATGAAATTCCCTGGGATGGAGCTGAATTTGCAAAAGAATTTATTACTCATGATAAAACTGTAATGACAAAAGAACAAAGAGTGTGTTCACTTGAAACGCATGTATATGGGAAAAATCAAATTCTGTCATCCTATTTTTTTGAAAAGCTACCTATTTATCATGAAGATGGTAGCTGCATGGGGATTCTATTTCATGGTTGGCAAGCTCAGGATTTCTCATTCACCCGGCTATTTTATGGAAAACTGCCGGCATCTATTATGTTCCAACCACCGACCGATCTCTTTACTCAACGGGAATGGGATGTTATTTTCCTGATGTTACACAAATATACCAGTAAGCAAATCGGTAGGATGTTAAATATTTCCTATCGTACGGTTGAAACCCATATCTCACGCATATATAAACGAATTGGTCTTCATTCTACTCGTCAATTAGAAGATTATTGCCGTACCAATGATTATGATCTCTATGTACCAGAAAGGTTTGTGCATCCAGAAAGCAGAATGTTTCCTTAATCCTTAGATTAAAAGGAGCTTTTACTGATATGAAGAAGAACTATGCACTATCACCTCAGATTATTAATACAATGGAGATGAACAATGAGCCGTGGAGAATAACGGATAGTTCTTCAAACTTTATTTACAGCAATACAACTTAAAAAAAAATTTTATTCATAATGTTAAACAATTATTTGATTATGAAGGATTTTATGATCATGAGCTATCCTAGGGTTTGGGGTAGTCGTGAGTTAAAGTGATTATAAAATTAAAAATCTAATTTTAAAGTTAGGAAAACAGGAGTGATAGCATGGACAATAAACTAATTATTTCATCTCAAGTTATTAATACATTGAAGCAAAGTAATGATCCGTGGGGAATAAAGGATAAAAACTCATGCTTTATTTATGGCAATTTGGCATTAAAATCTCTTAAGAATTTTTCAAGTTCATTTGAATTTGAAGGGCTTTATGAGCACGAGTTACCTTGGGATGGGGCCGAATTTGCCAAAGAATACATCGATCATGATCAAAAGGTGATGGAAAAAGAAGAAAGAGTATGTTTGCTTTTAACACATACTTTTGGAAAAGAACAAATTCTTTCGTCTTATTTTTTTGAAAAATACCCTCTTTATCACGAAGACGGAAGTTGTATGGGAACGATATATCATGGTTGGCAAGCTCAGGATTTCTCATTCACCCGGCTATTTTATGGAAAATTACCAGCCAATATTATGTTCCAGCCACCGACTGATCTCTTTACTCAACGGGAATGGGATGTTATTTTCCTGATGTTACACAAATATACCAATAAGCAAATCGGTATAATGTTAAATATTTCCTACCGTACGGTTGAAAACCATATCTCACGTATATGTAAACGAATTGGTCTTCATTCCAGTCGTCAATTGGAAGAATATTGTCGCACCAATGATTATGATCTCTATGTGCCAAAAAGATTTGTGCAATCTGGAAGCAGAATGCTCCCTTAACCCTTAGATTAAAAAGGAGTTTTTACTGATATGAAAAAGAACTATGCACTATCACCTCAGATTATTAATACAATGGAGATGAACAATGATCCGTGGGGAATAACGGATAGTTCTTCAAACTTTATTTACAGCAATGCAGCTAAAAAAAATTTATTCATAATGTTAAGGCTAAAGAAAAAGGAGTAATAACATGAGCAATAAACTAATTATTTCATCTCAAGTTATTAATACAATGGAACAAAGCAATGATCCTTGGGGAATAAAAGATGAGAATTCATGCCTTATTTATGTTAATTTGGCATTAAAATCTCTTCATAATGTTCCAAATTCTTTTAACTATGAAGGGCTTTTCGATGATGAAATTCCTTGGAATGGTGCTGAATTTGCTAAAGAACACGTGATTCAAGATAAAATAGTGATGGAAGAAAAAGAAAGGATATGTTCACTCGAAACACATCTATTTGGGAAAGAACAAATTCTGTCATCCTATTTTTGTGAAAAATACCCTCTTTACCACGAAGACGGAAGTTGTATGGGAACGATATTTCATGGTTGGCAGGTCCAGGATTTTTCATTCACTCGACTATTTTATGGAAAACTTCCTGCATCTATATTATTTCAACCACCGACTGATCTCTTTACTCAACGGGAATGGGATGTTATTTTCCTGATATTACACAAATATACCAGTAAGCAAATCGGTATAATGTTAAATATTTCCTACCGTACGGTTGAAAACCATATCTCACGTATATGTAAACGAATTGGTCTTCATTCCAGTCGTCAATTGGAAGAATATTGTCGCACCAATGATTATGATCTCTATGTGCCAAAAAGATTTGTGCAATCTGGAAGCAGAATGCTCCCTTAACCCTTAGATTAAAAAGGAGTTGTTACTAATATGAATAAGAACTATGTTATCTCTCCTCAGATTATTAATACAATGGAGATGAACAATGAGCCGTGGGGAATAACGGATAGTTCTTCAAACTTTATTTACAGCAATGCAGCTAAAAAAATTTTATTCATAATGTTAAACAATTATTTGATTATAAACTACCCTAGGGTTTGAGGTAGTCATGAGTTAAATGGATTATATGATTAAAAATCTAATTTTAAGGCTAGAAAGAGGAACGATAACATGGAAAATGAATTAATTATTTCATCTCAAATTATTAACACCATGCAGCAAAGTAATGAACCTTGGGCAATCAAAGACAAAAACTCATGTTGGGTTTTTGGTAATTTGGCATTTAGACAAATCCAAAATCTCCCAGATTTATTTGATTATGAAGGGAAAAATGATAGTGAACTCCCCTGGAACGGGGCTGAATTTGCAAAAGAATTCGTTATTCACGATAAAAATGTTATGAAACAAGAGAAAAGAATATGTTCACTTGAAACACATACATATGGGAAAGATAAATTTCTATCATCTTATTTTTCGGAAAAATATCCAATATATAATGATGAAAACGAATGTACCGGTCTCTTTCTCCATGCATGGAAAGCCCAGGATTTCTCACTTACTCGACTATTTTATGGAAAACTTCCTGCATCTATATTATTTCAACCACCGACTGATCTCTTTACCCAACGGGAATGGGATGTTATTTTCCTCCTATTACACAAATATACCAGTAAGCAAATCGGTAGGATGCTAAATATTTCCTATCGTACGGTTGAAACCCATATATCACGTATATATAAACGAATTGGTCTTCATTCTACTCGTCAATTAGAAGATTATTGTCGCACCAATGATTATGATCTCTATGTACCAGAAAGGTTTGTGCATCCAGAAAGCAAAATGTTTCCTTAACCCTTAAATTAAAAAGGAGCTGTTACTAATATGAAGAAGAACTATGCACTATCACCTCAGATTATTAATACAATGGAGATAGAAAATGAGCCGTGGGGAATAGCGGATAATTCTTCAAACTTTATTTACAGCAATGCAACTAAAGAAAAAGGAGTAATACATGGACAATAAATTAATTATTTCATCACAAGTTATTAATACATTAGAGAAAAGTAATGATCCTTGGGGAATAAAGGATAAAAATTCATGCTTTATTTATGGTAATTTGGCATTAAAATCTATTAAGAATATTTCAAGTTCATTTGAATTTGAAGGGTTTTATGATGATGAAATACCTTGGGATGGAGCCGAATTTGCCAAGGAATACATCGCTCATGATCAAAAAGTGATGGAGAAAGAAGAAAGAGTGTGTTCACTAGAGACACATGTATTTGGGAAAGAACAAATTCTGTCATCCTACTTTTGTGCAAAATATCCTTTTTACCATGAAGACGGAAGTTGTATGGGAACGATATATCATGCTTGGCAAGCTCAGGATTTTTCATTCACTCGGTTATTTCGTGGAAAACTTCCAGCTTCTATATTATTTCAACCACCGACTGATCTCTTTACTCAACGAGAATGGGATGTTATTTTCCTGATGTTACAAAAATATACCAATAAGCAAATCGGTATAATGTTAAATATTTCCTACCGTACAGTTGAAAACCATATCTCACGCATATGTAAACGAATTGGTCTTCATTCCAGTCGGCAATTGGAAGAATATTGTCGCACCAATGATTATGATCTCTACGTGCCAAAAAGATTTGTGCAACCTAGAAGCAAAATGTTTCCTTGACCATTAGATTAAAAAAGAGTTGTTACTGATATGAAAAAGAACTATGCACTATCACCTCAGATTATTAATACAATAGAGATGAACAATGAGCCGTGGGAAATAACGGATAGTTCTTCAAACTTTATCTACAGCAATGCAGATAAAAAAAATTTATTCATAATGTTAAACAATTATTTGAATCCAAGTGATTATAAACTATCCTAGGGTTTGAGGTAGTCGTAAGTTAAATGGATTATATGATTAAAAATCTAATTTTAAGGCTAGAAAGAGGAACGATAGCATGGAAAATGAATTAATTATTTCATCTCAAATTATTAATACAATGGAGCAGAGTAATGATCCTTGGGGAATAAAAGACAAGAACTCATGCTTTATTTATGGTAATTCAGCAACAAAACAGTTCATTCATGATTTTAAAAAATCATTTAATTATGAAGGGCTTTATGATGATGATTTCAACTGGGATGGAGCTGAATTTGCAAAAGAATTTATTGCTCATGATAAAAGTGTAATGGAAAGAGGAGGAAGGGTATGTTCTCTTGAAACACATCTGTTTGGCAAAGATAAATTTCTATCGTCTTACTTTTGTGAAAAAACTCCTATTTACCATGATAACGGGGATTGCATAGGAACTATATATCATATGTGGAAAGCTCAGGATTTTTCATTCACCCGGCTATTTTATGGAAAACTTCCTGCCTCTATATTATTTCAACCACCGACTGATCTCTTTACTCAACGGGAATGGGATGTTATTTTCCTCCTATTACACAAATATACCAGTAAGCAAATCGGTAGGATGCTAAATATTTCCTATCGTACGGTTGAAACCCATATATCACGCATATATAAACGAATTGGTCTTCATTCTACTCGTCAATTAGAAGATTATTGTCGCACCAATGATTATGATCTCTATGTACCAGAAAGGTTTGTGCATCCAGAAAGCAAAATGTTTCCTTAACCATTAGATTAAAAGGAGTTCTCACTAATATGAATAAGAACTATGTCATCTCCCCTCAGATTATTAATACAATGGAGCAAAGTAATGCCCCCTGGGCAATAAAAGATAAAAACTCATGCCACATTTATGTCAATCAGGCATGTAAACGTCTTCTCAATATTTCACGTTCTTTTGATTTTGAAGGGCTTTATGATAATGAATTACCCTGGAATGGGGCCGAATTTGCCAAAGAATACATCGCTCATGATCAAAAGGTGATGGAAAAAGAAGAAGGAGTATGTTTGCTTGTAACACATACTTTTGGAAAAGAACAAATTCTGTCATCCTATTTTTTTGAAAAACATCCTCTTTATCATGAAGACGGAAGTTGTATGGGAACTATTTATCATGGTTGGCAAGCTCAGGATTTTTCATTCACCCGATTATTTCATGGAAAATTACCCACCAATATTATGTTCCAGCCACCGACTGATTTATTTACTCAACGGGAATGGGATGTTATTTTCCTCCTATTACACAAATATACCAGTAAGCAAATCGGTAGGATGCTAAATATTTCCTACCGTACGGTTGAAAACCATATCTCACGCATATGTAAACGAATTGGTCTTCATTCCAGTCGTCAATTGGAAGAATATTGTCGCACCAATGATTATGATCTCTATGTGCCAGAAAGGTTTGTGCATCCAGAAAGCAAAATGTTTTCTTAACCCTTAAATTAAAAAGGAGTTGTTACTAATATGAAGAAGAACTATGTCATCTCTCCTCAGATTATTAATACAATGGCGCAGAGTAATGAGCCCTGGGGAATAAAAGATAAAAACTCATGCTTTATTTATGCCAATCAAGCATGTAAACGTGTTCAAAATATTTCAAACTCTTTTGACTATGAGGGGCTTTATGATTATGACCTTCCTTGGGATGGAGCCGAATTTGCTGAAGAATACATGACTCACGACAGAATGGTGATGGAAAAAGAAGAAAGGATGCGTTCACTTATAACACATGTACATGGAAAAGAACAAATTCTTTCATCTTATTTTTTTGAAAAACATCCTCTTTATCATGAAGACGGAAGCTGTATAGGAACAATATATCATGGTTGGCAAGCTCAGGATTTTTCATTCACCCGACTATTTCGTGGAAAATTACCCGCCAATATTATGTTCCAGCCACCTACTGATCGCTTTACTCAACGGGAATGGGATGTTATTTTTCTGATATTACACAAATATACCAATAAGCAAATCGGTATAATATTAAATATTTCCTACCGTACGGTTGAAAACCATATCTCACGCATATGTAAACGAATTGATCTTCATTCCAGTCGCCAATTGGAAGAATATTGTCGCAGCAATGATTATGATCTCTATGTACCAGAAAGGTTTGTGCATCCAGAAAGCAGAATATTTCCTTAATCCTTAGATTAAAAAGGAGTTGTTACTTATATGAATAAGAACTATGTCATCTCTCCTCAGATTATTAATACAATGGAACAGAGTAATGAGCCCTGGGGAATAAAAGATAAAAACTCATGCTTTATTTATGTCAATCAGGCATGTAAACATCTTCAAAATATTTCAAGCTCTTTTGACTATGAAGGGCTTTATGAACATGAATTACCTTGGGATGGAGCCGAATTTGCCAAAGAATATATGCTTCATGATCAAAAAGTCATAGAACAGGAAAAAAGAATATGTTCACTCGAAACACATTTATTCGGAAAAGAACAAATTCTATCATCCTATTTTCTTACAAAATATCCTCTCTATCATGAAAACGGAAGCTGTATGGGCGTGATATATCATGGTTGGCAAGCTCAGGATTTCTCATTTACCCGGCTATTTCGTGGAAAACTGCCGGCATCTATTATGTTCCAACCACCAACCGATCTTTTTACTCAACGGGAATGGGATGTTATTTTTCTGATATTACACAAATATACCAGTAAGCAAATCGGTATAATGTTAAATATTTCCTACCGTACGGTTGAAAACCATATCTCACGCATATGTAAACGAATTGGTCTTCATTCTAGTCGTCAATTAGAAGAATATTGTCGCACCAATGACTATGATCTCTATGTACCAAAAAGATTTGTGCATCCAGAGAGTAGAATGTTTCCCTGATCCTTAGATTAAAAAGGAGTTGTTACTAATATGAAGAAGAACTATGCACTATCACCTCAGATTATTAATACAATGGAGATGAAAAATGAGCCGTGGGGAATATCGGATAGTTCTTCAAACTTTATTTACAGCAATGCAGCTAAAGAAAAAGGAGTAATACATGGACAATAAATTAATTATTTCATCACAAGTCATTAATACAATGAAGCAAAGTAATGACCCTTGGGGAATAAGAGATAAAAACTCATGTTTTATTTATGGTAATTCAGCAACAAAGAAGCTTATTCATAATTTTAAAGAGTCATTTGATTATGAAGGATTTTATGATCATGAATTGCCCTGGGATGGAGCCGAATTCGCCAAAGAGTACATCGCTCATGATCAAAAAGTGATGGAAAAAGAAGAAAGAGTATGTTCACTTATAACATGTCCATTTGGAAAAGAACAAATTCTTTCATCTTATTTTTTTGAAAAATACCCTTTTTATCATGAAGATGGAAGCTGTATAGGAACGATATATCATGGTTGGCAAGCTCAGGATTTCTCATTCACCCGACTATTTCGTGGAAAATTGCCAGCCAATATTATGTTCCAGCCACCGACCGATCTCTTTACCCAACGGGAATGGGATGTTATTTTCCTGATATTACACAAATATACCAATAAGCAAATTGGTATAATGTTAAATATTTCCTACCGTACGGTTGAAAATCATATCTCACGTATATGTAAACGAATTGGTCTTCATTCCAGTCGGCAATTGGAAGAATATTGTCGCACCAATGATTATGATCTCTATGTGCCAGAAAGATTTGTGCAACCTGGAAGCAAAATGCTCCCTTAACCCTTAGATTAAAAAGGAATCTCACTAATATGAAAAAGAACCATGTCATTTCTCCTCAGATTATTAATACAATGGAGCAGAGTAATGAGCCCTGGGGAATAAAGGATGAAAATTCATGCTTTATTTATGCCAATCAAGCTAATTATCGTGTTCAAAATATTTCACGTTCCTTCGATTATGAGGGTCTTTATGATTATGATCTTCCTTGGGACGGAGCTGAATTTTCTGAAGAGTATATGGCCAATGATAAAATAGTAATGGAAAAAGAAGAACGAATATGCTCACTTGTAACACATAAATTTTTTAAAGAGCAAATTCTGTCCTCTTACTTCTTTGAAAAATACCCTCTCTATCATGAAGACGGAAGCTGTATAGGAACAATATATCATGGTTGGCAAGTTCAGAATTTCTCATTCACCCGACTACTTCGTGGAAAATTGCCCGCCAATATTATGTTCCAGCCACCGACCGATCGCTTTACTCAACGGGAATGGGATGTTATTTTCCTGATGTTACACAAATATACCAATAAGCAAATCGGTATAATGTTAAATATTTCCTACCGTACGGTTGAAAACCATATCTCACGCATATGTAAACGAATTGGTCTTCATTCTAGCCGTCAATTGGAAGAATATTGTCGCACCAATGATTATGATCTCTATGTACCAGAAAGGTTTGTACACCCAGAAAGCAGAATGTTTCCTTAACCCTTAGATTAAAAGGAGTTCTCACTAATATGAAGAAGAACTATATCATCTCCCCTCAGATTATTAATACAATGGAGCAGAGTAATGAGCCATGGGGGATAAAGGATGAAAACACACGCTATATTTATGTCAATCAGGCATGTAAACGTCTTCAAAATATTTCAAGCTCTTTTGACTATGAAGGGCTTTATGAACATGAATTGCCCTGGGATGGTGCCGAATTTGCTAAAGAATACATGGCCCATGACAGAAAAGTGGTAGAACAGGAAAAAAGAATATGTTCACTTGAGACACATATACATGGAAAAGAGCAAATTCTGTCATCCTACTTTTTTGCAAAATATCCTCTTTACCATGAAGACGGAAGCTGTATGGGCATTATATATCATGGTTGGCAAGCTCAGGATTTTTCATTCACCCGATTATTTCGTGGAAAACTTCCTGCATCTATATTATTTCAGCCACCAACCGATCTCTTTACTCAACGAGAATGGGATGTTATTTTCCTGATATTACACAAATATACCAATAAGCAAATCGGTATAATGTTAAATATTTCCTACCGTACAGTTGAAAACCATATCTCACGCATATGTAAACGAATTGGTCTTCATTCTAGCCGTCAATTGGAAGAATATTGTCGCACCAATGATTATGATCTCTATGTGCCAAAAAGATTTGTGCAATCTGGAAGCAGAATATTCCCTTAACCCTTAGATTACAAAGGAGTTGTTACTAATATGAATAAGAATTATGTTATCTCCCCTCAGATTATTAATACAATGGAGCAGAGTAATGATCCCTGGGGAATAAAAGACAAAAATTCATGCTTTATTTATGCTAATCAAGCGTGTAATCGCGTTCAAAATATTTCACGTTCCTTTGACTATGAGGGTCTTTATGATTATGATCTTCCTTGGGACGGAGCTGAATTTTCTGAAGAGTATATGGCCAATGATAAAATAGTAATGGAAAAAGAAGAACGAATATGCTCACTTGTAACACATAAATTTTTTAAAGAGCAAATTCTGTCCTCTTACTTCTTTGAAAAATATCCTCTCTATCATGAAGACGGAAGCTGTATAGGAACAATATATCATGGTTGGCAAGTTCAGGATTTCTCATTCACCCGATTACTCCGTGGAAAATTGCCCGCCAATATTATGTTCCAACCACCAACCGATCGCTTTACTCAACGGGAATGGGATGTTATTTTCCTTATGTTACACAAATATAGCAATAAGCAAATCGGTATAATGTTAAATATTTCCTACCGTACGGTTGAAAACCATATCTCACGCATATGTAAACGAATTGGTCTTCATTCCAGTCGTCAATTGGAAGAATATTGTCGCACCAATGATTATGATCTCTATGTGCCAAAAAGATTTGTGCAACCTGGAAGCAGAACGTTTCCTTAATCCTTAGATTACAAAGGAGTTCTCACTAATATGAAGAAGAACTATGCAATATCACCTCAGATTATTAATACAATGGAGATGAACAATGAGCCGTGGGGAATAAAGAATAGTTCTTCAAACTTTATCTACAGCAATGCAGCTAAAAAAACTTATTCATAACTTTAACAATTATTTGATTATTAAGGGTTTTATGATAATGAACTATCCTAGGATTTGGGGTAATCGTGAGTTAAATTGATTATCAGATTAAACATCAATAATCGAATTTTAAGGCTAGAAAAAATAGGAGTGATAACATGGACAATGAATTAATTATTTCGCCTCAAGTTATTAATACTATGCAACAAAGTAATGAACCTTGGGCAATCAAAGACAAAAACTCATGCTGGATTTTTTGTAATTCGGCACTTAGACAAATGCAAAATATCCCGGATTTATTTGATTATGAAGGGAAATATGACAGTGAACTTCCCTGGAACGGGGCTGAATTTGCAAAAGAGTTCGTTATTCACGATAAAAGTGTTATGAAACAAGGAAACAGAATATGTTCACTTGAAACACATACATATGGGAAAGATAAATTTCTATCATCTTATTTTTCGGAAAAATATCCAATCTATAATGATGAAAACAAATGTATCGGTATCTTTATCCATGGATGGAAAGCCCAAGATTTCTCACTTACTCAACTATTTCATGTAAAACTGCCGGCATCTATTATGTTCCAGCCACCAACCGATCTCTTTACTCAACGGGAATGGGATGTTATTTTCCTTTTGCTACAAAAGCATAGCAGTAAACAAACCGGTAAGGTGTTAAATATTTCTTATCGTACGGTTGAAACTCATATTTCACGGATATATGGAAGAATTGGGGTTCATTCTAGTGATCAATTGGAAGAGTATTGTCGCACCCATGATTATCATCTCTATATGCCAAAGAAATTTATCCATCCAAAAAACAGAGTTTTTCTTTAACCTTTAGAATAAAAGAGTTTGACTAATATGAAAAATAACCATGCACTATCACCTCAAGTTATTAATACAATGGAAATAAGTAATGAACCGTGGGGAGTCAAGGATAGTTCTTCAAACTTTATCTACGGTAATTCAGCCACAAAAAAATTTATCCATAATTTTAAAGCGTCATTTGATTATGAAGGGCTTTATGATCATGAATTGCCCTGGGATGGTGCTGAATTCGCCAGGGAGTTTATTCTCCACGATAAAAGTGTCATGACTAAAGGCGAAAGAGTCTGTTCACTTGAAACCCATGTTTTTGGGCAAGAGCAAACTTTGTCATCCTATTTTTGTGAAAAATTGCCTCTTTATCATGATAATGGTCATTGTATGGGAATTATGTACCATATGTGGAAGGCTAAAGAGTATTCATTGACCTGCCTACATCAATATTATGATAAATTACCGCCATCCTTGCTATTCCAGCCCCCCTCCGATCTTTTTACTCAACGGGAGTGGGATATTATCTTTCTCTTCTTACAGAAACAGCCCAAAAAACAGATTGGGAAAATATTGAATATCGCCTATCATGAGGTTGAAGAACATATGCTAAGAATATATCGCAAAATCGGGATTCACTCCAGTCAACAGTTGGAAGAGTATTTTCGAGCCAATAATTTTGAGCACTATATCCCAGAAAGGTTTTTATTGTCTTAGATTACGTATTATTCCCCAGTTTCTACATGCTACCTTTGTTAGTTATTTATTGATAAAATATACGGCCCTATGGAAATATGCTTTGCTTTCAATGATGTATTTACATTCAATAAGTTAAAAAAGCAATAATTATCTTAAAGGATATTTATGAATAAATCAGGATTAAAACAAGTCCCTTTTATTACCCGTCAGTTAACACATGTATGGGACAGAAGCCCTGATCCTTGGTTTGTAAAAGATAAGGAATCCCGCTTTATTTATGCAAATACCAAGTTTATTAAAATCATTCAGTTACCGGAAAACTTTAGTATTATAGGGTATACCGTTGACGAATTACCAATAGCTGTTAATGGTTTTGCCCATTACTTTAAAGAACATGATCGCAAGGTGTTAGAATGTATGCAGAAAGTATGCTCTGTCGGCACTTATCCTCAAGGTAATGGTCGGCCGCCTAAATCCTATTTTTGCGAAAAATATCCATTGATGAGTGAGGATAATCACTGTGTCGGCATTATCTCTCACGCCAGAGAATTGGAGCACTTTACGGTTTATCATTATATTAAAGAGCATATACCAACGTCAGCCAGCCTCAGACCACCTAATGATTTGTTAAATGAGAAAGAGTGGATGGTTATTTTTCTATTTTGCTGCGGTATGAATAATAATGAAACATCCATTGAAATGAATGTTTCATGCCATGCGGTGGAAAAATATTTTGAAAGTATTTATGAAAAATTATCGGTCAGCTCATTGACTGAGTTACGATTACTTTGCAAAGAAAAAGGGTATGATCTCTATATTCCATCAAAGTATTTTCTATCAATAGGCCATTTTATATTATAAACAATCGATTTTACTGTTAATTATTAATAATTCTATTAATTATTTAGATAATAATTAGGGATACAATTAATGACATCGCCAACCTTTACGTTAATTCAGGATTTATAGCCTATGGATTTAAAGATGCATCGCGACGGCAAGGGAATGAATCTACTCTCGCCGAAATAAGGCGGGAGGGGCGTTTCGACGGGACTAGCGTCCCGTATAGTGTTTCACAACGTCGAGCATCGTCACACGCGCCGGCAAAATGAAAACGAGACCCAAGAACGAACTTGTTGTCTGCCTCTCATACTGATGGAAAGCGGTATATCGGGAGTGGTTGAGGATGTAGCAAGGAAGCAGCCTGTGCACAGCTTTGACTCAGCAGCCTTATCACTGTCTCCGCACCACTTCGATTAGGATTTATCCTTATCATCCGTCTCTCTAACGTGGGATCAGATTGACGGAATGTACCAGATAACCGGTAAAACAGTGGCGGAATGTCAAACTTTGATTCAGCGCCCACCGGATATGGCAGTGCACCAAGCTGATGAGCAACATGAAGTACCTGTTCGGCAATCTCATCATAAAACTCCACCAGCAATACTTTCGATTGTGCATTGGCGATAAACGCCTGTTTCACCTGCGGTATGATCCCCTGATTAAGCCGGACCACTAATGTTTCACTCACCTGAGCCTGCACAGCATGCATCACCGGAGCAAATACCAATCCACGCAATACTTCCAATGCCTGAAATCCCTGTACTTGACTGCCACCGGAATACATACTACGCCGAATGCGCTCTATTGCCGCTTGTTGACCTACCACAACACCGATACCTTGCGGGCCAAACAGTTTAAAGCTGGAGAAGGCCGATAACGCCGCGCCCCATTCACAACCGATACGTTCCACTTTCATGGCAGCATAGTTATCGTCAACCAGAACCGGTAGTGATGCCGCATTCAGCAGTGATATAACGTCTGCCAGCTCATAAGCATCATCAATTTTCTGCCGCGTGTGTTGTACCAACCCCGCCACCGGTAAATGTTGCAAAATCGCAGCCCGTATTTGTTCGGATTGATTGAAATCGGCCCGCACCAGATGCAAGCCCATCTGCTCGGCAATAATCGCCGTCGAGGGATATAACGGCGCATCATGAACCAGCAAGCGATCACCCGCATTAAGTAATGCCGATAGCCCACAACGTATTGCCCCGGTTCCCGCCCCTTGTACTAACACAGCAGCCTCAGCAGAAAAGAAATCGGCAATGACCTGTTCAACGCGTTGCGTTATCTGTGGCCGGTTCAATCCCGGCACCAGCCCTAAATCTCCGGTAGTGAGGAAATCCGCACCGGGAAAATGGCGGCAAATAATGTCAACTAAATGAAACTGTTTGTGCTGCGCCTGCTCCATGCTCAGACTAGGTAATGGATAGGTGTTCACTATCTGTTCTCCTGTTCTCCCTCACTTCCCCCCCTCTATTTTTATCATCACAAAATAAAGGGGGAGAACAGATAAATAACATTAGCTAACACCCCAACCACAATCGTTGCAATCGGCCCAATCGCCATTTCAACCAAAGGACGTTTAGCCGTACGGTTGAGTAGATAAATCCCCGCCACCACCATAAATCCCATGCCCGGCAGAATAGCGTTGGCAGCCATCATTCCCCCCACCAATAAGGCAACTTCTAACATGCGGGTAATAACAGTACGAATATGCTCACCACAAGCTTTGACGCCGGGATATTTATCCAACCAGATAGCAATTCTCGCCAGCAGTTTGATTTCCATAAACATAATCAAACTACCGGCAATGAAGGCAATCCACAGATTATTCGTGACTAATCCGGCGACGAACACGAACTTCATACCAACCGGGCTATAAACCCCGGTAGCAATGGCGGTCATACCGACTAACGGCACAAAGCTGATCGCTCTGGCAAGCGCCACCAGCATGGCATTAGCCCCTTCCCCCTGCGCCATCAGTTGCAAGGATACCGGACCTTCCGCCAGCAGACTGAGTGACATTGAAGCCGCTACCGCCGTCAAACCACCACTTAATACCAGCAACCAGATGTTATTTTGAATGCGCTGTATCCGCGTGGAGAATAGCCCAACCAGCGTCTCATTCGCCCCTTTGGCCGGAGCAGATCCCTCGCCAGCTTTGGGAGCACGCTGTTTCATCGCGAAGTAGAACATCACAATCATTGAGATCAGCAGGGCTATCCCGTTAGGATCCAATTGCACCGGTTTGCTCAGAGCCCCACCAAAACTTAATGATCCTACCGCTTTGGTCGCGATATACCCCACCAATGTCGCAATCAGTACCCATATTCCTTTGCCATATCCGTATTGATAGGCCACAACAATCGCAGGAAATAGTGCAAAGCAGGCTACGATAGGATCGCCAACTTTACTCAGGTTGCCCATGAAATTAACCGGTAAATGGGCAAAGATATCGACAACCGATCGTAAACCGGTCATCAAGGCAACGGCATACAGCGCTCCCAAGACAGCAGAAAGTATGAAACCTTTTTTACTGTTTGCACACCACGTACCAATGACATCGGTTCCCAATAATAAGCTATGCACCAGAATAATCGGGGCGGTCAGCGAGAACGGAATACCAAAGCCGATAACTAACCCAAAACTTAGGGCAAAACTGGTGGCAGCCAGGGTCTTACGATTCATACGCCCTTCCAGATGTTCCGGCATTAAAGGACGTAGCCCATCATGAAATACTGCAATACCGCGGTTAGCCATCATGGCAGATATCCCACCAATCACCGCCAATAAACCCGCTTTAAATGGATCAATTTCCATTAAACGGGTGAAAAATTCATATTCCATTTTTCTCTCCTCATGAAGAAAGAATAGCCTTGATAATTACCGGAATAACCGCGTCTATATCCTGACCGGTAAAACCAAATGCGGTTTTCCCGGCGTTTACATGGGCAATAATTTCTTCATCAGGCAAGATCTTGCCTGGCATACTGACGGTGGCGCATTTGTCAATACCAACAATAGCAATTGCCATTGCCAAAGCGCCTCCACCGGTATTACAGGCGCCAAAATAGTAATCCGCATCACCACGCTTAAGCGCCATAGCGGCATCTATGTCACCCATCACGGTAATGGATGAGGCTTTATCCCCAGCCAGATGGCGTAAAGTTTCAGCAATTTTTTGTTTCTCAATTTGTCCTCCAATAACAAATCTCATAGGTTTTTCCTTTAGTTGAAAAATAGCATGGGGTTATCACGTAACATCAAATCAATATCGGTTTGCGTTAATCCAGCCCGGTTTAGCATCGGCACAAAGGTGGTGATTAAATAATCAAATCCATTGCCACCATTGGCTTTTAAATGAGAACGACGGGTAATATCCATCGATAACATGACGCGGTTAAGCAAGCCACGTTGGGCCAGAGTCTGTAACATAGCGATCCGCTTTTCATCCGGGTAGTAATCGTTTTTGCCAATCGTGTCGAACTGGATATAGGCCCCCTGTTCAATGATGCGCAAGATGTTGTCCAGATTATCTTTAAGATCACAGTGACCAATAACCACGCGTTCAGCATCTACACCGTGCTTTTTCAGTAATGCCAGTTGTTCAAGACCCATCGTGCTTAATGTCGTATGTGTCGAAACAGGACGCCCAGTTTCCAGATGAGCTATAGCCGCAGCATGAAAGACTTTCTCTTCATCCGGCATAATTACCCCTTTACTGGAACCAATTTCCCCAATCACGCCGGCTTTCAGCGTTGTATCGTCGATACCCTGCTCAATCTCTGCGATCATTTCATCCGCCAGTTGTCGAGCTGTGGTATGTGCTACATGTTCAGGAAAAAAGGCAGATTGGTAATAGCCAGTTGAAACTATTACATTAATGCCGGAGTCCCGCATCAGATCCAGCATAAACTGTGGGTTACGTCCCATGTAACGATTGGTCATCTCCACAATATTGTGTACACCCAAGCTGACCAGTGTTTTCATCTCTTCACAAATCAGGTCGTATTGATCCAGTCGGCAGTCAATGTTGTTTTTAAATGATGATAAATCGAGATGCAGGTGCTCATGTACATAGGTATAGCCGGACGCGTCAATTCTGTTTTTCTGGGTCATGAGTAAGGCGGTCCTCAGACGAAGAGAGTGGAACTGCGTCTGCTCACAGACCATTTTCTCCATCAATCGGGATAGGGTTTCCCTGGCTGTCATAAAGCCCTTCCAAGACCGGATGCCCTGACTGGATACCGCTAACTAACGCCACATCACTGCGGGTAGCAAATATCTGGGTGCGAAAACACAGCACGACAGCACAGCCGACCGGAAATTCACCGCTCAGAGGAAAGTGGTAATCAATACTGGTGTCATCCATCGGTAACAGGTGCGTGGCGGCGATCTGGCCGTTTGGCAGGAATATCAGCGCGTTATGCGCCCGTCCACGACGGTAATAACCGCCCCCATAGCAGTAACTGTTACCGTTAAATCGGTGGGATATTTCCGTCAGGTAGAGCATAGCAATGCGTTCTGGCTGCTCTCCCCGAAAATTGGCAAGGATGGTTCCTGTTAGCGCATGCCCGGGCTCGGTATGGGTCACGCCATACTTTGCCAGTAACGGCAGTGTGCTACAGCTTGACGCCGATGGCGCATTTATCTGCGTCACCTCAACCCCAGTTTGTCGTAAAATGTCTTTTGCTTTCAGTAAAGTAAATAAGTTTGGCGCCGGCAGTGTCTGCTGCTGATCCTCTTGCCACAACAAGCAAGGAAAATGTGTCAACCCCGTCAGTTTTACACCGGGCATTGCCATAATGTGCTGAACGATGGTGTGCAATCCCGACAAGTGAAAACCCGCTTCCTGACCCGGATATAAATGGTCATGATCATCGTAGATTTTCAGCATAATGCGTTGCACATTTCCCTCACGCTGCGCCAGACTGGAAATTTCCTCCGCTTTTTCTAAAGAATATACTGTGATCACGTCCGGGTGTTGCTGCATCACTGAGGAGACCATATTACGAGGGATCTGTACCAAATGGCCTGCATGAGTCACCGGGATCTTCCCACGTATCAAGGCTCTAGCCTCTTTAAAATCCACCGCGGTGACACCCTGATAACCCAATTCCATCAGTTTACGTGCCAACCAGGAGTTACGCCCAACCTGTTTGGTCATCAGATAGAGAGCAATGCCATAATGCTCCGCTACCGCAAGCAATCGTCTGGCATTTTCTAAAACCTGATCCACGTCAATCACATAAGTATCAGGCAGTAAGACCCCTTGCGCCCATAATGTCTGGGCTGCCTCAATCAGTGCCGGATTTTGTTTGTTCAGTGCATGTATAAACATGCAGTACCTCCTGTACTCCTTCGGCGATCAATGCCACTGCATTAAGTTAGATGTTAAATCATCATTTTTTTGAATATTTGATGGAAAAAAAATTCCCTCATCTCTATGGTGGTATTATCACTGCCCCTTTGCCGCCCAAAGGCTAAACAAATTTGCCAGCAGATAACCCTCTTCACAGGGATGTAATTGCACGTCAAAATGTGCCAGCAGCGAAGCGTTAATTGCTTGCAAATGAGAAAAGATTCTCGATTGACGCACTTCCATCAGCAGTTCATTATCCATTGAACTGATTTGTTCTCCCCGGCGTGAGCGCATTAACGCGTTGGCCATATGTGTTATTACTATTTCCCCTAACGCATTCCTGACAGGAATTTCCCAATCGTTTTCAAGCTGCGCCACAACTTGTAACATGCCATCATGAATATCCTGATCAATGACATTTCCCTGATAGAACAGATTCAGCCGATTTTCCACGCGTTAACGCCATCCATGCCAAATTAATAACTTGGGTCCTGTTGACCTGCCAGTACACGTTGTTGATGAACTAATAACTCTGTTGTATTTACCATCGTGCGTAAAAGTTGTTGCATCAGAATGTCATCAGCTCTGGTTAAAATCACTGCTTCAGAGGCTCGGGTAAAACATGCACTTCCACTGAGCGGTACTGCAATAAGCTCTCTGGAACTGAGTTCAACTTCTCTGCTGACGTTCCAGATCACGGCATCAATGTCACCTTTCGCGACCTTATACAGGCTCTCATGGTAAGAAATATCCACCAACGTGATATCCTGCCCGGCAAAGTACACTTCAGTCATGATTTTCTGGTCGGCAGAACGATGATCCAACCCAACACGACGGATATTATGTTCACCTCCTTTGCGATAAATCAGTTGGTGTGCACCAACATAAGTATGTGGCCCCAATTCAAGCACAATACAAACATCACCTTGTTCCAGATAAGTTTGCGCCGCCAAATGTGATACCACCGCCAAGTCATAAATACCCTTACGCAAGCATTCCACCCTAGCATCTGAACCTCTCATGTGGGCGAAGTAAAATGGAATGCCCTCAAATTGCGCTTTCAGACCGCTCGCCAGCCCCTCATACAATCGGGTATAAGGCAGCGGCATTGCACAAACTACGTTACTAATATCAGCATGGGCTAACAGTGCTTTGTGATCCATACTGACCAAATAGCTACCATTACGCCCCCGTCGTTCCACATAAACCGCGCCAGAACTTTCCAGTTTTTTTAATGCAAACTGAACTAACCCAACAGATAACCCATAGTCAGATGACAGCTCTTCAATCGTTTTCAGCCGATTACCACAGCGCTCACCTAGCAGATAACGTGCCAGACACGCTTGAGCAACCCCCTCTTTTTTAAGCAGCCCATGACTCATAATAATTCTTCATTTTTTTGAATATATTTATATCTAATTTAAGCAGGCAAATGACAATCGAAAAATAGTAAAAATGCGAATGAGGTCACGAATAAATAGGTAATTTTCTGAAATTTCAATGATTTTAATTTGATAGTTAATAATTTCTGTTTTTATGGTTTAGTTGTGGTCGTTTCTGGACGCTTAAGCAATGCATAGATAAACCCTGTCAACAAAGTACCGACAATAATCGACATCAAATAACCCAGTATTGGTGTGATAGCACCTGGAATCAACAGCACAAACAGGCCACCGTGCGGTGCCATTAATTGCGCACTTATTGCCATAGAGATCGCTCCCGTCACCGCACCTCCAACGATACAACATGGGAGCACACGTATCGGATCACGGACAGCAAAGGGAATCGCGCCTTCGGAAATAAAGCAGAGTCCTAACACCAATGCGGCTTTACCACTTTCCCGCTGAACGTTATCGAACTTCTGCCGGGCAATCAGTGTTGCCACTCCCATAGCCAGCGGGGGAACCATCCCCGCAGCCATAATGGCCGCCATTGGCGCGTAGGTTTGTGAGCTAAGCAAGCCGACACCAAACGCATAGGCCGCTTTGTTTATCGCTCCCCCCATATCAGCACACATCATCCCGCCCAAAATGGCGCCTAGCAGGAGTGCGTTGGTTGTCCCCATGTGAGAAAGCCAATACGTTAGCCCCGCCATAATACCGGCGACAGGTTTACCAATAACGTAAATCATAATCAGGCCAGTGATCAGGCTAGCAAATAGCGGAATGATCAAGATCGGTTTCAATGCAGCCATACTCTGCGGCAATTTCACTTTGGTGTTAAGCAACTTCGCTACGTAACCGGCGAGGAAACCCGCAATAATACCGCCAATAAATCCCGCGTTCGTGCTAGTTGCCAACATGCCGCCAATTAAACCGGGTGTCAGACCTGGGCGATCAGCGATCGAGAAAGCGATGTAACCTGCCAGTACCGGGACCATCAGAGCAAAAGCTGAGCTACCACCGATTTGCATTAACGCCGCCGCCAATGTACCCGATTCTTTAAATGCCGTGATGCCAAAAGCAAATGACAATGCAATGCACAGGCCACCCGCCACCACCATCGGTAACATATAAGAGACGCCCGTCAACAAGTGACGATAGATACCGGTATTATCTTCCCTCTGGTCAGTTTTAACATTTTGCCCTTCCGGCTCGAAAAGCTTGGCTTCGGCTAGCGCCCTATCAAATTCTTGCGCTGTTTTCTTCAACGCCAGCCCGGTGGAAGTACGGTACATCGGTTTTCCGGCAAATTTCGCCAGATCTACGTCAATATCGGCAACGACTAGCACCAGATCCGCTTTTTCCACCTCTTCCGGCGTAATCACATTGCCCGCACCTACTGAACCACGCGTTTCCACCTTTACCCACCAGCCGCGCTTTTTGGCTTCGGTTTCGATGGCCTCAGCGGCCATAAAGGTGTGCGCTACCCCTGTAGGACAAGCCGTCACCGCGACAATCCGTTTTGTATCACAACTGATGTCCGTTGCCGGTATCTGATACGGCTTGGCGTCAGCTTTTGCCTGCTGAAAGAAATTTTTCGGCGCATGCAATGCCTGTTCCGTGTCACCGAGATAAACAAGCTTACCGTTCAATGTGTTATCGGTGGGGATGCGACTGCCAGTCACGACCACCAAATCGGCCTCTGCTGGATTTTCTGTCAGTGTCAGTTCGTTTTCCGCCGCAGCGGCACTGAGGATTGTTTTCACCAGATAACTTCCGGCAAGTCCGAGTGAAGGGTCAACGATAAGCAGCATTTTCATCATGCTTCTCCTGCTGTTAGCTAAAAGGGTTGTATACCCGTCATCTTTCAAGTTGCCTTTTTGTTGGCTGCGCTTGCTCACCCCGGTCACATAGTTTGCTATGCTCCTGGGGATTCGCTCCCTTGCCGCCGCAATGCATCTTGAAATCCATAAGGTATAGATCGACATGCGCCATTATCACGGCAAATGGGGGATTTCTACTCTCGCCGCCCCTCCCCCAAACCGGAGGCCACCGCTTCACCAATGGCCGCTATCGCCTGCGGCGCATCATCACCATTGGCAGTAATGTGAAGCCGATGGCCTTTTTTAGCGCCCAATGTCATGATTTTCATCAGACTACGGCCGTTTACCGGTTGACCGGCACCATCAAGATTGATGAGGGTAATTTCACTGGAAAATTGCCGGATAACATTGACCAACACAGCACCTGGCCGAGTATGTAAGCCATGTTCGTTGCACAGGACAAATTCCCCACTGGATATGGGGCTCTGCGTCAGTACGCCACTGGTCAGTAATGTCAGTACTGTCGGCGCATCAGCTTTCAGCAAACATTCCGCTTTTTGTGCTAATAGCAAGTCACTTAGGTGGTGCAACACATTTAGCGGTTGGTCGTCAGCAACCGCCACCGTCAACAACATCACCACGGGTTCGTTATCCCGCGTGAATAATCGGCTCACTGCCACAGCGCTGGTTAAGTTACCGTCAGGGCTATCACTGAGCCAAATGCCCTGCCCAAGATCCAGTGGTTTACTGTGAATCACTTTGCTAACAAAGGTCGTATCCACGGCCCCCGCTTGCTGTAACCGCCCGGCATTCAATGCCTGTAATGTCATCAGATCGCGGGCATTAACATCTAACGTAATCAAGCTGGTATCGAATTTAAACTCAGGCTGCTGAACTTCTCCCATTAGCAAGCTATGCAGCGCCTGTGCTGACTCAATAGTTTTTAGCTGTTCTGCAATACGATCATCACTCAGTAGGTGTGTTAACTGACGCAGTAGTGCCAAATGCTCATCGGAACGCGCGGCGATACCAATAACCACATAACACATCGCACCTTGATCCCATTCAACACCCTGTGAAAAGTGAAATACCTGTACATCGGTTTTCATGACCAGATCGCGAGTATCTAACGTGCCATGTGGAATGGCGATACCGTTGCCAAGGTAGGTGGAAATTTGCTTTTCACGTTGCAACATGCCGTCAACATAGGTATCACCGACGTTACCATTCGCGGCTAGCATGGCCGCCACCTGACGAATGGCATCCTCTTTACCGGTCGCAATTGCACCCGTATGGATATTTTGCAGAGCCAACTGGAACATAATTTTCTCCCTATTACCAAAAATAGAATCGTTTCAGTTGACGCAGAGAAAAAAGTATTAAGTCCAATAAAAAGAAAAAGAGATAAAAAACTGAAACGTTTCAACGAGTGTGGAACATGACCAATTTTCATTCAATACTTATGTGAAATAAAATCGCAATTTTTTGAGATTACTCACATTTTTCCAGCCATCGTTTTTTGTCTATCTCCGGTTTAAGAGATTTGGTAAACCTTGAGGGTTCTGTGAAACATTTTTTTCATCGACAGAGGGAACAGGTTTAACCGCATTTATCAATGATGCAATCCAAATGTAGTGGTCAACTCATTCCGAAACGCTTATTTAGAAGAAAAGTTTATAGCGATGGTAAGAATTCTCAATATGAGAATATTAAATGTCACGCTATTTAAGATGGTCTAAGATGGTCTTTATGTATGCGCCTTAACAGGCGCATACATCAGAATCGCTTATTCAGTTGGACAAGGATTTTCATTTGGGACGTAATCAAAGTGTAATTCTCGGTGCCGATTCCTTTTTACACCCCAAACACCGTGGAAACGCTCTGCATTACTGGCGGTATACCGTACTGTATGGCGAATATTACTGTGCCCAAGATAATCTTGTATCAACCGAGTATCTATCCCCCTATCTGCAAGTGCAAAACCACAGGCATGGCGCAACATGTGCGGATGAGAGCCTACGGAAATATTAGCCAATCGTCCTAATTGACTAATAAGTTGATAAATGCGCTGGCGAGTCAGTGGGTTTCCGCTACGTGACAGAAACAACCAATCACTTTCTGCCCCTCGGAAGGTTTTACGGACTTTTAGCCACTCCCTGATCGCTTGGATTTCATAGCCTAAAAGAGGATGAATAGTAGAAAATCCGCCTTTTAAACGCCGGATATACAAACTGCCATCTTCCAAATCCAGATCAGATATCCGTAGATACCTGGCTTCACTAACACGTAAGCCATGAACAAAACTCATGTATACCAGACAATAGTCGCGCTCCCCATTAGGGCCCTTTTTCGCCACTTCCAGCATTCTTTCCACTTCGTATTGCGTTAGATGTCTTCGCTGACCCATTATGGTCTATCCCAAATATTCTTTGTTGCAACGCATTTAACACGCTGCGTTATCTGTAACTGATTAAGACCCGGAACCAACCCTAAATCCCCCATAGTAATTAAACCTGCGCCAGAATAGCGGCAGATGACTGTATAAAACCTCTGTTTCTGTACTTGATCTATGCTCAAGCTGCGTAATGGATAGATATTCAATGTCTGTTCTCCGGTAATTTCCCCCTATTCTTACCATCACAAGGCCAAAAGAAAAATAGTGATTCAATTAACCGATCCCGACCAAATAAGGCTTTTTGGCTAGAATGACCAACAAAAATCGCAGCGATAGGCCCAATAACCATTTTAACAAAAGGACGTGTCCGTCAGATTGATGTCTGGTTCAAATCACTAAGGAAGGATGTTGATGCAGCAATGTTTTCCGGCTTCCAGCTTCCGATAAACATTTAATCTCACTATACCCGTTATCCTTCAAGTTGCCTCTTTGTTGGCTGCGCTCACTCACCCCGGTCACATCGTTATCTATGCTCCCGGGGATTCGTTCCCTTGCCGTCGCGATACATCTTGAAATCCATAGGGTATATATCTTTGCTAGAAGAAACCGACGGGGCAGCAAATCTAACAAACTGGTAACACGGGTAGACGATCAGCTATGCAAAATAATCTGGTATATCAGCTAGATACAATATTCAGCTTTTCAAACTACTACCAGATTTTATCCATATCGTCATCAATGATGCCTTTTATAAATTTTTTAAACCTCAATATTATGACCCATTATTGCCCTTCTCCGCCAATCATTTACAACAAAAATTAGTTTGCGAGCATAATCACACGTTTAAAAGTTACATGTTACTTTTCCCGTTATTTGTTATTTAAAACAATCGGGTAAGTGTCATTTTATCTCCCTATGCTGTTATTCTTAATCTGTCTCTTTAGTTTTATGTCATTAAATAATATCCATAGCAGGGAACAAAAGTTTAATGAAAAGAATCATTAATACGTTACAAAACCTTGGCAAATCTTTGTATGGCCCGGTGTTAATTCTCCCTATTGTCGGGCTGTTTATTGCTTTTGGCAATGTATTGGGAAACGGTAACCTTGCAGAATATCTTCCATTTTTAAACCACGGGTTAATTCAGCAATCTGGCAAACTGATCGCCCAATCTGCTATTTCAATATTGAGCAATCTGGCGTTGATTTTTGCTGTTGGGATCCCTATCGGGCTGGCAAAACGCAATAAAGGTTATGCCGCATTGATCGGTCTGGTTACTTTCGTCATTTTTATCAACGCCATGCACGTCACTTTAGCATTACAGGGAAAATTGGTGCCAGAAACGCAAATGCGCAATGTTGGTCAAGGAATGGTGCTAGGTGTGCAAGTATTGGAAATGGGGGCTTTTGCCGGGATATTGATCGGTGCACTGGCTGGCTATTGCTATAACCGTTATTCGTCAAAACAGTTTAATGGTGTAATGGCAATTTATTCCGGGCACTGTTTTGTTGCCATTCTAATGATCCCTCTGGCCGTTATATCGGGTTACTTAATGAGTGATATTTGGCCCTATGCGCAACGGAGCATCAGTGCCCTTGCGCACGGTATTCATGAATCTGGAGCATTTGGCGTCGCCATATACGGCTTTCTGGAGCGCATTTTGATCCCCTTAGGTTTACATCATCTGGTTTACACACCCTTTTTGTATACCGAATTAGGGGGCATTGCAGAAGTATGCGGCACTGTACATCAAGGAGCTCGTAATATCTATTTCGCTGAAATGGCCTGCCCGGCTGTACATCAACTCAGTAACAGCGTGGTATGGGATGCACGAGGGATCAGCAAGATGTTTGGCCTGACTGCCGCTGCACTGGCAATGTATGTGACTGCCCGCCCAGAAAAGAAAAGTGCAGCAAAAGCTGTTCTCATCCCCGCCGCTATGACCACTTTTTTGTTAGGCGTGACCGAACCACTTGAATTTTCTTTCCTGTTTGTTGCTCCGCTACTATTTGGTGTTCATGCCGTGCTAACCGGTTTAGGTTTTATGCTGTTCTATCTACTCGGCGTACATGCTATCGGCGCCAATGGCATAATCGACTTCATACTGTACAACTTACCGCTCGGCACCGAAAAATCTAACTGGCCAATGTATATCGCCGTGGGGCTAATCATGTCGGTGATTTATTTCTTCGCATTCCGTTTCCTCATTTTACATTACGACCTGAAAACCCCGGGACGCGAAAATAACGATCAGGAAACACGCCTCTATAGCAAGCAACAGTATCAAGTTGCCAATGATGACAAACCAGGACAACAAATCATCTGCGGGTTAGGTGGTACAGCAAATATTGTCGCTATCGACAACTGCTACACCCGACTACGTATAACAGTACATGACACCACGCTCATTGACAAAAACAGGCTTAAATCAACCGGTGCAAAAGGGGTCATCTGTCAGGGAAATAACGTTCAGGTAATTTACAGTCTGCACGTCCAAAAAATACGTGAAGCCGTGGAAGAAGCACTTTAACAGGAGCATAAATATGGCTAACGCCCCTTTCATTTTAACTATCGCTGGCGGCGGTAGTACCTATACGCCAGGTATCGTCAAAAGCCTGATGGTACGGCTAAACGACTTCCCACTAGCGGAAATTCGTTTGTATGACATCGATACTCACCGACAAAACACTATCGCGCCGATAGTCGAAAAAGTGATACGCGAGCATAGCCAGACGATTCGCTTTGTCGTGACAAGCGAGGCAAAAACCGCTTTTAGTGGTACCCATTTTGTCTTTGCCCAGATACGCGTCGGTCAGTACAAAATGCGAGAACAGGACGAAAAGATCCCCTTACACCACGGCGTAATTGGTCAGGAAACCTGTGGTCTTGGCGGATTGGCTTATGGCCTACGTACTATCATGCCAATGGTGAAACTGATCGATTTAGTGGAGCGCTACGCAGACAACGCTTGGATCGTAAATTACTCCAACCCTGCCTCTATCGTTGCTGAAGGAATACGCCGTCTACGTCCACAAGCTAGCGTACTCAATATCTGTGATATGCCTGTGGCCGCCATGCGCAACATGGCAGCAATTTTAGAAGTGGATCGCCACGATATTACTGTCGATTACTTTGGTCTGAACCATTTCGGCTGGTTTACCAAAGTATGGGTGAACGGAAAAGATCATTTGCCTGAATTGCGTCGCCATATCGCTCAGCATGGTTTACTGACTGCTAATGCCGCACAGACAGATCCGCAACATGCCGATCCGTCATGGGTTAAAACCTGGCGTAATATCAAGCCGCTCATGGACCATTTTCCTGATTATGTGCCTAACCCCTATTTGCAATACTATCTGATGCCAAACCATATTGTTGAGCACCAAAATCCTGACTATACCCGTGCCAATGAAGTGATGGACGGGCGCGAAAAGAAGTTGCTTAAAGCAGCGGCTGAGTTTAAACATACCGGCATTTTACCCGACGCTTTCCATGTAGGGGTACATGGCGCTTTTATTGTTGATGTAGCATGTTCACTGGCTTTTGATTTGCGTCAGCGCCATTTGGTCATTACCGAGAACAGAGGCGCTATCGCTAACTTACCTTATGATGCCATGGTGGAAGTACCTGCTTACATTACCGCTCAAGGCCCTGAACCGGTATGTATGGGGAACGTACCACTGTTCCATCAAGCGCTGCTAGCGCAACAACTGGCTTCAGAACAGTTGTTAGTGGAAGCGGCACTAGAAGGTAGCTATGAGAAAGTGCTGCAAGCATTCACACTGAATCGTACCGTCCCTACCATGCAACAAGCCAAAGCGATTCTGGATGAAATGATCGAAGCCAACCAAGGTTATTGGCCTACGCTTAATCCAGCCTGGCACCAAGGTGAAGCAATTTAACCCATATTTAACCTATAATCTGCCTTTCTTGCATAGTAAAGCAGATTTTTATGCGAGCCGGCTCACTGTCCGGCAATCACTATCTTGAGGAGATTAAGAAAATTCACCACAATTCAATTGCCGAACATATAGCGGAGGTGTTTGATAAGCCTCTCTATTGACTTTAACCGGCCGACAAAATCAATATTTAAGTTATTGATGCTTATGCAGAATCAGTAAGCTCAAAAACACCTATATGATATGGCTACCTATGCTGCCTATGTTGCCTGTTATCACTGGATAAATAATGGATAATAGATAATGGATAATCGATTAGCACCCTTATTACAGCACAGCGAAAGAATAACTCGCGCGGAATACCGCGTATTATCCTATTTAACCGCACATCCATTGTTAATTGGGCAAATTACAGTACGTGAGCTAGCAAAAGCTACGTTCATTTCTCCCGCCACTATTATGCGTTTATGTCAGAAACTGGGGTTCAGTGGCTATAGTGAATTTATTTGGTACTGTAAACAATTGCTATCCAGTGGAACGTCTATTTCCGGGAATATTCAACCCCATCCTGCGGAGATAATTCCTGATGCATTTGAACATTTCGTGACTAATTACCGTAAAACTTTCTCTTTAATTACACCAGAAAAAATGTCACGCTTTAGCACTCTGCTACGTGAGAAAGAGAATTTTTTTCTCTATAGCGCCGGTTTCTCCAGACTATTTGCCGATTACTTGACGCAAAAATTGCAAATATTAGGGAAAACGGCTTTTAAATCCGGTCCAGGCGATAGCCGTAAGATTTTCCTAAGTAATGCGGTGAAATACGAAGTTTTTATTGCTATCTCTCGCAGCGGCCAGACAGAACAAGTATTGGATAAAGTCCGCATTGCTCATAATGTTGGTATGACAGTCATTGCATTTACCCGCTCATCTGCTAATCCATTGGCTTCACTGGCTGATGTGCACTTTGCACTGTATGACGAGGCAATTTATTTCGATGCAGAAATCAACGAAATAACTTCATTCGAGTCTAATCTGATCATGCTCATTGATTTACTATTATTACAAGCAACGTCTTAATTCATTGAGTACAAGCCATACAACATGATCTCGACAGACAAAGAAAAGGAAAAGAAAAAGAAAAAGAAAAACAGAGAAAGAGATGTTAAGGATTAAATCAAACCTGTATAAAGACGATTTAAATAATTTCAGAAATAAACAATATTAATGATTATATTTTTTACATAGAGGTATTTTTTACATAGAGGTATTTTTTACATAGAGGTGTTTTTTACATAGAATAATAACCCATTTAATTAACAGATATGTGTAAAAATCAATAAATTTTATTTCTCTACGAATTAATTATTGCAATCTCTTATATAATCAGGTTATTTTAAGTGTAATCATTAAAAAAACGTTTCAGATAATGATTTAAAGACTCATTAAGGAGTTGCCATGTTAAATATAAAAAACAAACAAAATAATATCACTCCGCAATTAGTTTACATGTGGGAAAATAGTCATGATCTTTGGGAAACTAAACATTGCCGGTCAACATTTATCTATGCAAATCCGCTTTTTTGCCAACGACTCAACTTATCTGAAAATTCTGATATTATCGAATTTTCAGCAAGTGAGTTACCCTTGCCTATTGCAAAATATGAAGATTCAGGAAGTTGTATTAATACTCTCTTTGATACCAATAAAGCAAAAGATTTTTCTCTAACCTGGCAAACTATGTGACTGGGGTGAGCGAATGCAGCCAACAAAGAGGCAACTTGAAAGATGACGGGTATATACCCTATTGATTTCAAGATGCATCACGGCGGCAAGGGAGTGAATCCCCGGGAGCATAGATAACTATGTGACCGGGGTGAGCGAGTGCAGCCAACAAAGAGGCAACTTGAAAGATGACGGGTATATTGTTGTCTTAACGATGTTGATCGCGACACACCAGAAAAATTTTTGCCACAAGAAAGCATTATATTTTCCTAAATCAAAATATTACACAAATATGACTAGAAAAAACTCAACTATTTCGTTACAAATAATCAACACATTGGCAGCAAGCAATGAACCGTGGGGAGTAAAAGATAAATCTTCCTGTTTTCTCTATGGTAATGATGCATTAATTAAACTTCAAAATATAAATGCCAACTATGATTATGAAGGTAAATATGATAGTGATATTCCCTGGAGGGGCAATGAATTTGCCAAAGATTTTATTACACATGATTTGCAGGTAATAAAAAATAGAGAAAGTATTTTATCATTAGAGACACATGTATTTGGGCAAGATAAAGTTTTATCATCTTATTTCCAAGAAAAATTTCCACTCGATGATGATAAAGGTGAATGCATCGGTATTCTTTTCCATGCCTGGAAAGTTCAGGATAATTCACTGACTCGGCTATTTCACAGTAAACTACCCCCTTCTATTATGTTTCAATCGCCGACTCATCTCTTGACTGAACAGGAATGGGAAGTTGTCTTTCTTTTTCTACAAAAATACAGTAGGACACAAATCTGTCAATTACTCAAAATTTCAGATAAAACCATAGAGGAATATATAAGAAAGATTTATAATAAATTGAAAGTTAACTCAGACTCACAACTGGAGGAATATTGCCGACTAAATAGTTTTGATCTCTATGCGCCAAAAAGGTTCTTATTGTCTTACTTATAAATATCGTCTATTTATTCAAATTTTTTATATCCTATGGATTTCAAGATGGATCGCGACGGCAAGGGAGCAAATCCCCGGGAGCATAGCAAACTATGTGACCGGGGTGAGTGAGTACAGCCAACAAAGAGTCAATTTGAAAGATAACGGGTATATAAGGTAATAATGTTATAAAGGTCAAATATGAGTCAATCAGGATGTAAAAAAGTCCCTTTTATTACTCCTCAATTAACTAATATGTGGGATAAAAGCTCAGAACCGTGGTTTGTAAAAGATAAGGAGTTCCGCTTTATTTATGCAAATAAAATGTTTATTAAAGCTAATAAGCTACCTGAAAATATTGATATTATTGGGTATACCGATAAAGAATTACCTTCGCCAGTTAATCAATTCTCTCATCTTTTTGAGGAACATGATCATAAGGTGTTACAGGGTATGCAACGAATATCATCTCTTAGCACTTTCCCTCATACCAAAAATGAGCAAGCTACATCCTATTTCTGTGATAAATATCCATTAATGGATGAAAATAAACAGTGTATTGGCATAATTGCTCATGCCAGAGAAATACACAACTTTACCGTATCTCATTATATGGAGAACAATATTCCTATATCAATCCGATTTCAACAACCTAACAATCTATTAAAAGAGAAAGAATGGATAATCATTTTTTTATTCTGCCGTGGCGTTAATAATAGATATATCGCTGATGAAATGAAAATTTCATATCGCACTGTGGAAAAATATTTCGAAAGTATCTATGAGAAACTATCAGTTAGCTCAGCCATTGAGTTAAGAACACTTTGCAAAGAGAATAGTTATGATCTTTATATTCCCCCCCAATACCTTCAATCTATAGGCCATATTTTGCTATAAATAATCGATTTCATTATTACATATTTCTCTCTGACCTGTTTAATTAACCTGAACTTTGCTTAAATTTCCCCTAACTGATATACGGATAACAATTTGATAAATCAAAATAAAGGGCTAAAAACGTGACTAAATAATCATTTTTTTGAAAATTTACTTTTCTATTTCTGTTGAAGACTTTATATAAAAAACGATGAAACCAAGAGATTCCCATGAGCACTGACAGGTGCTTTATCATGGTCGAATGGTTTATATCAACATTTTACCAAGAAACAGGGTGCTTATAACCCCCTGTTTCCATTCCAAGATCCAGATACGCCACAATCAACGAACAATAATACCTAACAGAATGCCCAATGCGCCAAAGTCAGCATCACTGAATGTCGTGTTAGCAATCCCGATATCCCCCAAAACGGGTAACAGAAATACGGGTAAGAAGGTGATCAGAAAGCCCTGGGCAAAAGCCCCGAGAATAGCGCCTCTACGCCCCCCTGTCGCATTACCAAAAACCCCGGCCGCCGCACCAACAAAAAAGTGCGGCACAACGCCGGGAATAATGACCGTCATACCAAGTGCATACAGCACAAACATACCGATAACACCCGCCACAAAACTGCTCAAAAATCCTACCAATACTGCATTAGGTGCGTAAGGAAAGACAACCGGGCAATCTAACGCAGGTTTAGCATTTGGTACCAATTTGTCAGAAATTCCTTTAAACGCAGGAACGATTTCTGCAATGACCATTCTCACACCTTGCAGAATAATGTATACACCTGCGGCAAAGGTAATAGATTGCATTAGCGAGAACATAAATCCATTTTTCCCACCACTGACTTCTCTCACAAAATCACCGCCAGCGAATAAGCAACTGATCATGAAAATAATCGCCATCGTAAAAGAGATGGCAACCGGTGTATCACGCAGAAACAGCAAGCTTTTCGGAACATTCATCTCTTCGGTTGAGTGGGCCTTATTTCCTAGTTTGCTGCCAATAAAACCAGATAAAACATAAGAAAGCGAGGAAAAATGCCCAATAGCAACGTCGTCAGAACCTGTTACTTTCTTCATATATGGATGGGCAATCGCCGGGAAGAAAACCATAGCAACGCCAACAACCACAGAACCAATAGCCACTAGCATCGAGCCTTTGATCCCTGCTGTTGCCAGAATCACCGCGACCATCATGGACATAAATAATGTGTGGTGCCCAGTCAGAAAGATAAATTTCCACGGGGTAAAACGTGCAATCAAAATATTGATCACCATAGCAAAGAACATGATCATTGCCATTTCTTTACCAAAACTCTTTTGCGCAATAGAAACAATTGCTTCGTTGTTTGGTACGACTCCCTGAATACCAAAAGCGTGTTGGAAAATTTCAGCAAAACCTCCCAGTGAAGAGACGACTAATCCAGCACCCGCCCCCAAGATCAAAAACCCCATAATGGTTTTTATGGTACCTTTGATACATTCAGTCACCGGTTTCCTTTGCACGATCAAACCAACAAGCGCGATAAACCCCACCAAAATCGCAGGTTCTGACAGGACATCACTCATCAGAAAATGAAAAAATTCCATGACAACCTCCCGGTTACAGTGCACCAAGTTCAACTAATGCCACGGACAGACGTACTTTCATTGCCGATTTATCCACCATATTGTCCAGCGCAACAATTTTGCCATCGACTGCCTGAATAACCAGTTGTTCTGCAATATCTTTAGTACCGACAAAAATGTCGCTTTGAGTTGCTTTTGCTGATCCCAAATCGATGTGATCAACACTGGCATCTATTCCCAACTCTTTCAGAATATTTTTGATGCTCATTTCCATCATCAAGCTGGTACCCAACCCATGTCCGCAAACGACAGTGATTTTCATACTGTTTCCCCATAGCAAAAATAACGACTTAATACTGGTTAATCACGGCAAGAATCTCTTCTTTACTTTTGGCACTCATCAGCAATGCGACATCCTGTTGATTATCAAACAACTCAGCGAGCTGAGCGATCACGTCAATATGACTATTGCTGTCAGTTGCTGCTAAGACAATCAACAATTTGATCGGATCATTTTCCTCAGAACCAAACTCCACGCCTTTGCTAATCACAGTTAACGCTAAAGCTAATTTGTTGACCCCTTGTTCCGGTCTGGCATGTGGCATCGCCATTCCCGGCCCAACAACATAATAGGGACCAATGACCTCATGCGAATGATAAATAGCATCAATATAACAAGCAGAAATGGCCCCATTTTCCACCAAAGGCTGACAAGCCATCGCGATCGCTTCGCGCCAATTTTTAACATCCGGTATCACTTGGATCACATCTTGGGTGAGTAACGTCTTTAGCATCAATTTCCCCTAATTAAAATCTCACTCCGCCCTACCATCCGCCCTCTGTCTTCCGTCTTCCGTTTTCGGTCCTCTGCTAGTGATATTAGTCACAAATGATAGCGCTATCTATGATCGTCACTCATAATTGTGATAGCGCTATCATTTGTTATTTGATTAATTCACCAGCAAGCGAAAGTACATCATGGTTTTTTCCCACGACTTGCCTGAGATCAGGTAGAATTCCATCGTCAAATTCATAGCCGTTAATTAAAAAAATAGAAAAATATTTTGATGAAAAAGACACGAAAACGCCGTAATACAGGGCGAGTAACATTACAAGATGTTGCTAAGTATGCCGGTGTCGGTTCAATGACAGTTTCACGCGCATTGAGAACACCAGAAATGGTATCGGATAAATTACGAGAAAAAATTGAACACGCTATACAAGAATTGGGATATATCCCAAATGGCGCTGCCGGCGTACTTGCTTCGGGCCAAAGTAATATTATCGCGGTACTTGTGCCCTCACTAACAGATAAAGCTAGCGCTACGTTTATACAATCACTGCAACAAGTGCTGAATAAACATGCCTTTCAAGTTTTACTTGGATGTCATGAATATAACCATAATAAAGAAGCTGAAATTATCATGACATTACTGCAAAGCAATGCAGCAGCACTGGTGATTTTTGGTTCGCAATTGGCAGATAAAACTCACGGCAATATTTCTCATATCAATATTCCCATTATTAATGTTGCAAGTCCTCATCAACAGCAAACGGCAATTAATATAGGAACCGATTTTTCCGCGGCTGCCTATACGTTGACTGAACATATGTTGAATAATGGCCGCAAGCATATCGGTTATATTGGCGCCCAAATGGACAGCCGTTTACGCCATCAGCAAATTAATGGCTGGCATAAAGCCATGCTGCATCACTATCAGAATGCTGACCAAAATATCACTACCTCAGATACTGCTAGCATGCAATTTGGTCGCCAGGCAATTACTGAAATGTTATTACGTCAACCTGAACTGGAAGGTGTGATTTGCAGTCATGAAGTGATCGCTCTAGGTGTCATGTTTGAATGTCAGCGGCGTCTACTTAAAATACCCGCTGATTTGGCTGTTGCTTGTCTGGACGGTTCAGATAACTGTGACCACACACAACCAACACTGACATCAATTCGCATTGATTATCCCCAAATAGGCAGGGACACCGGAAAATTGCTGATAAAACTGCTCACTCAACAAGGTGAAGATGAAACAAAACATCAAAACAACCGATATCACCTATTTTCGTATAAGTTCGAGCCTAGACAAAGTGCTTAGCAAAATGATAACGCCATGATGAAACATCAATTGTCATTAAAGCCTGTAACCGTGGTAACTATTTTATCTGCTGACTGAGATCATGTGGCGCGAAAGGAAAGCCCGCGCAATCCTCAACCCTATTGACTATGTCAGCCACCGTCGTTTCAGTCAAAGCGGTTTCTAGCACACAGGTAACACGCGAGAATTCATCTTCTAATACTGGGGTGATATTGTGCCCAATATAGCACTTGGGATTAGGTTTAGAACGGTGCAACGTAAAGTACAGAGGATCTTCAACTGCGCGATAAATATCTAATAATGAGATTTGCTTCGACGGCCGGGCGAGTAACGCTCCGCCTCCCTGCCCCATTTGCGAATAAGTCAGACCAGCCTCCGCAAGGGCACCTAAGAGCCGGCGAACAACCGTCGGATTAGTATTCACGCTTTTTGCGATATCTTCAGAACGCACGGCTTGTCCGTGGTGAAGCGCAATATCGGTGAGAATATGGATAGCAACAGCAAAACGGGTAGATGTTGGCACTGGAGGATCCTGTATACCTTAAAGGATGTTATGGAAGAATAGCAGAACATGAATAAAAAGACCGCGCATTATGTCACTAATTTCGTCACATAACAAGAAATGAAATTCAGAATGTTAACTTGTCTGATTAACATTCCTACTCCTCCCGTTTTGCCGCCGTATGCTATTGTTTGGCCCAGTTAATGTTACAAGCATGATAACCAATATTACCGAATGGAATAATCTGTATGAGCACGCTCAATTTGAAGCGTATCGGCAGTTTGTTGTAATTTAACTAACTGCCCATCCCTCACTGTCCATATATGAACGAAACGAGAAATGAATCGTTTACCACGCTTCACCCGTCCCAAATAATTACCCAAAACAATGACATGATCATCTGACTCAAAATATTCAGAGCCATCTGCAACGAATTCATCGACATCATTAAGAAGTGGCACAAAGAAATTATTCAATATATCTTCAATTCCTTCATAAACCCCACCATACCGAGATCCTTCAGTAACATCCCAAATAACATCACTCGCCATGATCTGGCGAAGAACATCAATATCACCCATAGAGTCATAAAAACGACGAACAATAGATACATTTAATGAATCTGACATTATCATTCTCCTTCAAATTATCCTGCAATGAAATATGACCGGCTCTTATAAAATGAGTCGGCCAGATATCTTGGGACGTTCAACTAAAAAGCGCCATTAAAGCTTTAAATTAACATCCCCGGAAAACAATTCGAACATCTTTCATGTTAGGCTATCCATTGCGGGTAAGATATCCCCTTACCTAGGTAAGCGCTGGATAATCAGTATAGCCTATAGCACCAGGAACCATAAAAGTTTCTGGTTGTTGTTCATTAAATGGCGCTTCAATTAAAAACCGGTGAGGTAAATCTGGGTTAGCAATAAACAATTGACCAAAAGCCACTGCATCAGCCCAATCGTCAGCAAGAACTTGCTCGGCACTTTCTTTAGTCAGTTCCTCGTTAGCAATATAGGTTGACCCAAAAGCTTCTTTTATTACCTTACTTAAGTCACCATCAACGACCGCATCACGCGAGAAGATAAAAGCAATACCACGTTTACCGAGTTCACGTGCGACATATTCGAACGTCGCCACAGGATTGGAATCCGCCATAGAGTAATGACCACCACGTGGCGACAAATGCATACCAACACGTGATGATCCCCAAACTGAAATACAAGCGTCTGTCACTTCCAGCAGCAACCGAGCCCGATTTTCGACTGAACCTCCGTACTGATCTGTGCGCAGATTAGCATTATCTTGCAAGAATTGATCGAGCAAATATCCATTGGCACCGTGTATTTCTACTCCATCAAATCCTGCCATTTTCGCATTTTCTGCTCCGCGCCGGAATGCTTCGACAATGCCGGGAATCTCCTCAGACTCAAGCGCCCGCGGAACCACAAAAGGACGTTTTGGGCGTAATAAGCTAACATGACCACCAGCCGCAATTGCACTTGGCGCCACCGGCCGTTCTCCATTAAGGAAAACAGGGTCCGATATCCGCCCCACATGCCAAAGCTGTATAAAAATACGCCCACCAGCAGCATGCACAGCATCCGTGACCAATCGCCAACCAGCAGCTTGCTCATCTGACCAAATACCCGGCGTATTCTCGTAGCCAACGCCTTGCGGAGTGACTGAAGTCGCTTCGCTGATAATCAAACCAGCAGAAGCGCGCTGAGCATAATATTCCGCCATCAGCGCATTAGGGACACGCCCTTCTCCTTCTGCACGGTTACGTGTCAGAGGAGCCATAATGATGCGATTTGGCAAGTCGAGATCACCAATGCGAATGGGGTCAAAAAGTGTAGGCATATTTTTTCTCTCATATAGATTAATAAATGCACTTCGTTGCAAATCATCAATAACTGCATAGCCAGGTCATACCAGAAACAAACAGCGTTAATTAGGGAGTGTGAACTCTTTCTCTTGATTCGGTTCCCGAGTCTTTAGTCGCAGGCTGCTTCTTTTACATGAATCAATGTAACTTACACAGTTACATATTGCAACAGGATAAAAATGTCAGATGCCAGAATATCTGCAAGATAATAATGTTATGACACAACAATGACTTTGCTTAAGAATGACATAGGCCATTTGTCGCCTTTGATTTAAGTGAATAGAGATTCGTTGAATGAGGGGTATAAAAAAGGCTACGCAATACGCAGCCTTAAAACGCTCTAATAGATATACCCGTCATCTTTCAAGCTGCCTCTTTGTTGGCTGCGCTCACTCACCCCGGTCACATAGTTATCTATGCTCCCAGGGATTCGCTCCCTTGCCGTCGCGATGCAACTTGAAATCTATAGGGTATAGAACCCCTATCCAATGAATTTTAAATCCGCTTTTCTGTGTCGCTTTTGTTCCTGATAAAAATTTTCATGAGAGCCAAAGTTCAGCAGGTATATACCCTATGGATTTCAAGATGGATCGCGACGGCAAGGGAGTGAATCCCCGGGAGCATAGATAACTATGTGACCGGGGTGAGCGAACGCAGCCAACAAAGAGGCAACTTGAAAGATAACGGGTATAACTCTATTTTCCCTCCAACCCAGCAATAACCAAGCAATGTTAACTGGTTATTTAACTGAAATTTATGAACTCGAAGGAAACTTAAATCACCTTTCTTCTGCTCACCGATTTCAGGGTTATCAATTATTCTATCAATCTCATCTTCTACTATCCTAAGAAGATCTTCAGATAACCTGGATAATGCCTTAGAAAAACGTCTTGTTTCATAAACATCAATCTTTGGATCTTTTTGTCCTTCTGACATAACGCGACACCTTACCGCTATTGACTTCGCTTTTTGCCAATAAAGAATCAAGGATAAAAGAGTACGGCAAATCAGGGTTCTCCTCCGCAATGCGGCCAATCTTAGCCCAATGCTCGATTTGCTTAGGTACACTTCTGCTTGAAGCTTCTGCATGAATTTTTACATCATTCACGAAATCATCATCCAAACGTATACTGATAGCCATAATTTAGTTTACCCCTCTGGGATTTTGTACTCCATGCGATATAAAACGCATGTGTATAAAATGCAACATTTTATCGCATTATGCAATCATTGATTACGATTTCAACATGTCTATTCCCGTGATACAAAAGGGAACCTCTCAAAATCCCCTGCTCAACGTAATAAGACACAGCAAGACCAATTTTATTCTCATCCTCAATAAAACTGGCCTCATTGAATTGTCGATATCACTTGAATTTCGGGACTTATGACTCAGAAAAATCGATTCTCCCCCCCTTAAATCCATAGGGTATAGATGTAATAACCTACGTTTGAAAATACGTGATCCCAGTTTTATCTTTTTTAGCCTCCTCCTATCAAAAATTGATTATGATTATAAATGGGTTGCCTGATGCTGGCAGACTGCTGTTGATATGTAAAAAAATTGTTTCCCGGAGGATGCATATATGAATTTATTGGATGGTTTACAAAAAAAACTGGACGGTTACTTCAATAAAACAAGTGAAATCAACTACGTAAAAATATTTGATACTCCCCAAATATGGGGGCTCCCTTTTGGAAAAGAGATAATGCCACAGGCGGTTAAAAGAGCAGCGGAATTTGAAGATGCTATTGTAAGCATTCTGGAAAACATGCGTTATCGCTGCGATATTTCCTCCTTAAATGCCCCGGATGCAGAGTGGAGAAAAGTTATCTTATCCGCTATTGATAGTGCATTTACCAAAAAAATAAACAGGAAGGAGAGAACTCAGATAAGGTTCTTATTCGCTCAAACACCAACATCGTTGTTAAACGGTGTGAATTCATACTTTGAAGGTACCCCTGAATATCTGGCATTGAAGAATGATATTATTAAATTAATTCAAGAAAGGAGAGATCATTGGGAGTGTATACCTGAAATATGGATTGGTCGGTTTTACAGAATAGTAGACGGACTTAAAGTATCATTAGAGAAGAAAGTGCTGCCAGAAGAAATGTTTCCAGAAGATGATACCAGAATGACATGGAATCATACAAAAATTATCGCAGTTGATGGAATTGAGTCATTTGTCGGCGGCCATAATTTAAATATGGATCTTTTTAAAAATTACCCTCCAGTTCATGATGTCTCTGTTAAAGTTATAGGAACGGCATCATTAAGCTCACAATTATTTTTAAATAACATGTGGGTGGCTAATACAGACCTCTTAACTAAAGAATTCTTTGATATAGATGAAAATAGATGGGTTAATGCAAATGGTCTTATGGGAAGGCCGGAAGATCCATTAAAAAAAGAGCGCGTTACTGAATATATCGATAGAAAAAAAGAAGAATGCCTAAAAAATCCACCTAAGGACCCAGAATATAAGAAAGCAAGCAGGATATTATCCGTAGGTAAATATTGGTCTGGACCTGATATGCGAACGGATTATAAAAAAGGCTCTGAAATAATGAAAGAGTTTATAATAAAGAATGCAAAGAAAAAAATTCGCATGTCCCAACAGGATCTTGTCAGTGCGTGGAAAAAACAATGGCGAGATCATCATGTGTGCCGATGGTTGATCGAAGCATTACTTTCCAACCCCGAACTGGAAGTTCAAATTGTTGTATCGCCACTTGATGCAGCAGCCGGTGCTGCGGGTGATCAATATTCTTTTGGTTCTGGAGCCAAAAGAACGTTTGAAATATTTAAATACTATTTGACACATGATGAGCATACCGATAAGAAGCTGGAAGATCCGGATGGAATCAGGCAAGCCGCACTGAAAAGAATAGAAGTTGCCCCTTTTTTCTTTACAGACAAAGTACCTGAAGATCTTTTGATTGAAGGGATTACATACAGATGGCCAACCCCGGATGAAAATTCTTATACTGCTACGCTAAAAGAACCGTCTCTTTCTGAAAGACCTCCACAGATAGGTGCTATAGGACGCCCATTCCGATCCTTAATTAAAGCAAGTGGTCCGGTATATCCCAAAGTTCCCCCTGCTCCTGGGAATCATGCAAAAGTAACAATAATTGATGATGAACTCTATGTGGTTGGTTCTGATAATCTCTATCCGGGGTATCTTTCGGAGTTCAATTATCTTATTGAGGGAGAAGATGCGGTGAAAACTTTTATAGAATCCTACTGGGAACCGTTGTGGAAATATTCAGGAACACATTCATTTAATTACAAAAATACTTGATGTAAATAACAAGTGTTCTGATATATACCCGCCAACTGCTGGCGGGTATATCATTTAAAAAACATTAAGGAAATGACTTTTCAGGAGACCAATTAGATTTTGGCTGTCGCCAAATATTTTGTCATTTCATCATCGGGTACCATACCACCGCCGGTTGCCCAGACCAAATGCGTAGCCAGTTTCATCTTTTCTGCTGAAAGGTTCTTATTGTTCAGGTAATCAAGGTTTCCACTCACACGAGCAGGGCCCGCCATCCCAACTAACGCCGAAGGCTCTAACCGAATACCTTCATCACGATCCAGTAAGCCCAACAGGTTATACATTTCCTGATCTTGAACAGTATAAAATCCATCCAGCAAACGTTCCATCGCACGCCCAACAAAGCCGGAAGCCCTGCCTACCGCAAGACCATCAGCAGCAGTGATATTGTCGATCCCGATATCCTGTACGCAAATATTGTCATGCAAACCAGTATATACCCCCAACAACATACTGGGAGAATGGGTCGGTTCAGCAAAAATGCAGTGCACATGATCACCAAAAGCCAGTTTCAATCCAAATGCAACACCCCCCGGACCGCCACCGACGCCACACGGCAAATAAACGAAGAGTGGGTGATCTTCATCAACCACAATATTCATCTGCTCAAACTGCGCCTTTACCCGTCCACCTGCGACAGAGTATCCCAGAAACAACGTTTGGGAGTTTTCATCGTCAATAAAGAAACAGTTAGGAGCAGATTCGGCTTCTTTACGCCCTCGGGCCACGGCTACCCCATAATCTAGCTCATGTTCCACGACATTGACCCCATGTGAACGCAGCTTTTGCTTCTTCCATTCACGAGCATCGGCGGACATATGCACGCTGACATTAAAGCCTAGTTTTGCACTGGCAATACCAATGGAAAGCCCCAAATTGCCGGTAGAACCTACAGCAATGCTGTATTGATTAAAGAACCGTCTAAACTCTTCTGAAAACAGTTTGCTGTAATCATCGTTTTCAGAAAGCAACCCCGCCTGTAATGCCAATTTTTCCGCGTGAGTTAACACTTCATAAATTCCACCACGGGCTTTAATCGAACCGGAAATGGGCAAATGGCTATCTTTTTTAAGCAAAATTCTCCCTGTGATACCCACACCATAATGTTGCTCCAGTGTTTTTTGCATCGTAGGTATAGCCACTATTTCTGATTCAATCATGCCATGTGTGACGGCTGTTTCTGGAAAAGCTTTACATAAATAAGACGCAAAACGATCCAAGCGTGCTTCAGCATCCTCAACATCATCAGCGCCCAAACCGACAAAAGGCAATCCCTCTTTCAAGGTGGTATTACAAGGGTTAAACCAGAAGATTTCCTCTAATTCCATCAAATTTTTTACTAACGGATATTCATTTAGTAATTGTTGAATTTCAGTACGTTTCATATATGTATTAACCCAAGATGAGTGTTTCCCTGGTATATACCCATTATCTTTCAAGTTGCCTCTTTGTTGGCCGCACTCGGTCACATCGTTATCTATGCTCCCGGGGATTCACTCCCTTGCCGTCGCGATCCATCTTGAAATCTATGGGATATATAAAATAACTCTTACTTGCTTGATTATTGGGATTTCTTATTATATTCAATATGTTATGTTTACTACAACTTCCTACAATATATCAGCACATCATACTTTACCCGTTATCTTTCAAGTTGCCTCTTTGTTGGCTGCACTCACTCACCCCGGTCACATAGTTCGCTATGCTCCCGGGGATTCGCTCCCTTGCCGTCGCGATGCATCTTGAAATCCATAGGGTATTTATTTATTTTTTATCTTCCCCTTATTTTGATTGCTACGTTAATGTTTATACCCGTTATCTTTCAAGCTGCCTCTTTGTTGGCTGCACTCGCTCACCCCGGTCACATAGTTTGCTATGCTCCCGGGGATTCACTCCCTTGCCGCCGCGATGCAGCTTGAAATCCGTAGGGTATATCTTATTTATTATTTTAGATATAAATCTGCCTATTTTATAGGCTTCCCTGGTATTGACACTTCGCACTTCTTATTCTTATTTTTCAAACTGAGCGGTTACCTCTTTCCATTACATAATGGTCGCCATTACACGACGGTAGAAAGAAGAAACGTCCCAACCAACGCAACCACAGAGGCAATAAATGTTGCGGTTGTATAATACTTAAAAGTTTCACTGAGCGTTGTTCCGCAATATTGCTTAACCAACCAAAACAGTGAATCCGTCACAATAGTACAGCCGATAGCACCAGAACCAATCGCCAATGTAATGATTTCAGGGCTAATATCTGGATATAACGGCAACATCGGCGAAACAATCGCTGTTGCCCCCATCATTGCGACTGTTGCTGAACCAACCGCCGCATGCAAAATAATGGCAACCAACCAAGACAAAAGAATTGGGTGCATATCCAGACTCGACAAAATAACGGCCAACGTATCACTGAGGCCACTGACTTTTAAAATACTATTAAATGCTCCGCCCGCGCCGATAATTAATAAAATATTGGCGATAGAAGAGAAACAATCTTCCGTTTTCGTCAACAGCGTACTCATTCCCATATTTTGCTTAATGCCCAAAGTGTAATAGGCAACAAACGCGGCAATGAACATGGCTGTAATAGGATTACCAATAAATTCCAGCACCGTATAAAACGTGGTACCTTTTTCCATATTTAATTCAGCAGCCGTTTTAGCCAACATTAACCCAATTGGCAATAACACAGTAAACAATGTCATGCCTAAAGAGGGTAAATCCTCTTCTCGACGAACTGCAATTTCAGAAAACTCAGCCGGAACCGATTTAAAAGGCAGACGGTTACCGAGAAATTTCAGAAATAATGGCCCCCCCACCAAAGCGGCAAACAGGCCAACTATCAGCCCATAAACAATCACCGAGCCAATATCCGCACCCAGTTTATTCGTCACAAATAATGCAGCCGGGTGCGGAGGAATAATACAGTGAACCGCCATCAACGCTGTACATAATGGGATCGCTAATTTCAGCAATGACGTATTGGTTTTCCTGGCAATAGAAAATGCCAGTGGAATTAACAATACCACCCCGACTTCGACAAACAGCGTAATACCACAAACCAGACCAATCAGTACCATAATGATATCAGGTGACAACCATCGGCATTTTTGCAATGTGATACCAATCCGCTCTGCCGCGCCGGATATCTCCATCATCTTACCAAGAATGGTCCCCAGACCAATCACTACAGCTAAAAAACCTAGCGTATCTCCGATTCCCTCTTGAATGGCGCTCACCATTTCAACAGGGTTCATTCCCATTAAGGCACCGACATAAAAACTGGCTAACAATAGAGCAAGAAAAGGATGAATTTTTAATTTAATTATCGTCAATACAATTAACACAATACTTGTGAGTAACGTACCAATCACCCAAGGTTGCGAATCCACTTAATCATTCCCCATAGTTAACCTTTGTTCGTCACACGAATTTTCATTATTGAATATGAATATTCAATTTTTGACAAATGATTAATACATAGCCATGCATGAATCAGATTGAGCCAATTCAGTGATACCGATCAAAATTTTCACTTTATTTGCGATTTAAATCACTAAAACTATCTGAAACATACCGCCTTAATGATACGGTTATATTATCCGTCGTCGATGAACTAGAAACACGATAAATATGTACACAGATGATAATTTCATGGTTGTAAATAAGTTACTCAATGGAAGCCAGTTATCAAAGCTGCATACATTTGAGATAGCCGCTCGCCACTGCTCTTTTGTTCTGGCTGCTGACGAATTAGCTATCACTGCCAGTGCGGTCAGCCATCGAATCAGTTCTCTGGAACAAGAGTTAGGATTCAAACTTTTCCAACGTTTTCACAGAAAAATTGAATTAACTTGTGAAGGAAAGCGTTTATTTTGGACAATTAAATCAACGCTGGAACACCTAAATCAGGAAATTCTGGAAATAAAAAATCAGGAGTTATCGGGTAACCTGACTATTTACTCCCGCCCGACCTTTACCCAATGCTGGTTAGTGCCTAAATTAGCTGATTTTAATCAGCTATATCCATCCATTAACCTGAACATCTTAGTCGGTAATGAAAATGTGAATTTCCGCGGTTATGGTATCGATCTTGCGATCTATTTTGATGATATTATATCCAACGAATTATCACATCAATATCTGATGAGTGAGTATATTACCCCGGTCTGTAGCCCGCAGTATGCTGAAAAACATGATCTAATGGGAAATATTGACAATCTACGATACTGCACACTATTGCATGATAAACAAGCATGGAGTTACGACTCTGATACCAAAGAGTGGAATACTTGGGCAGAACACTTTGACATGACACTGGAGCCATCACAAAAGTGTATTGTCTTCGATCGTTCCGATTTAGCTGCCGTTGCTGCAATACACCATGCAGGTGTTGCAATGGGAAGAAAAAATATGATTTGGGAAAAAATTGAAAACAATGAATTAGTCGCCCCCTTTCCCAACACTGAAGTATTATGTAAACAATATTACTATACCTGTACCCTGCCTCAACAACAGAATGAGAAAGTCAATGCCTTTATCCAATGGCTAAAATCAACTATAGACGAATAAAAATATAGCCAACCATTAACGGATATAACAAACCTGCTCTATTTTAAGTGGCGACAGTTAGTCGCCACAGAATTTAACAACGGATTCTACCGTACTTTCAATCCCATTATTTATACCCGTTATTTTTATCACTATTTCTATCCTTAAAAAGTCAGTAATAATGTAATTATTTGAAAATAACATCTAAATTTAATCAAAAAATATATACTCATGGTGTAAGTTATGATATTCATCACAACTGCTAGTAAGCAAATCGTTTAAATGCGTTATAAAGTCGTTTATTTTAGAAGTATATAGAGTGTAATGAAATGCAAAAATTGTTATTAAACTGTGGAGTTATCTTTTCTGTATCTGCGATAACTTTACCTGCTCAAGCAGAACAACATACAGCTTCAATCGGATACGCCTACGTGAAACCACAAGGTGTAAGTGCACTAAATGGTGCAACATTAAGTTACCGATATGAACTTGATGATCAATGGGGGCTATTATCATCATTTACCTTTGCTAAAGGAGATGAAAAAGAGACAAAATATTACACAGGGGAGGACTTGAAGTACTATTCTGTAATGATTGGCCCAACCTATAGAATTAATGACTACATTAGTTTATATGGGCAACTCGGGCTATCCAGAATAAATGATAAATCTACTGCCCACTATAGTGGTGGATATATCGAGAAGGAATCAACAAGCAAAAATACTTTAGGTTGGGGAACGGGTTTTATTATCAACCCAACAACCAACACCTCAATTACTGCCGGTTATGAAGGTAGCCGTTTTAGTATTAAAGACGGAAACGAAAAAGATCATTTATTTACTAACGGTTTTAATATAACTGTCGGCTATCGTTTCTAACTTAATCAATGAGCAATGTATCATCACCAAGGTTGAATATTTTATTCGATTAGTAACCTTGGTGATTTATAAAAATACTCTTGACCCAATTCTGTATATCAAGAATTCAATCTATCGCTTAAGAAGGCTTATTGACAATTAATAGCTTGTCATTAATTCATTCAACTAACCTTAACTGGTGGGTTGTCGGGGGCTCGAACCCCGGGCCAATTGATTAAGAGTCAACTGCTCTGCCGACTGAGCTAACAACCCAATATGGACAATTATTCCCCGATACAAAGCTGTCGTCAATATATTATGGCTATTTTTTTCTCGGCGGAGAATTCATACCCAATTCCAACAGCATTAACAAGTTAAATTGTAACCAATTTGTTTTTAAAGTGAGATCAAGCTGTTATTACTATAGTAATCTGTGTCACAATATTTTTTGCAAACATCATCATATATAAGGCCACTTAAAGAGCCGTAACAATTTACCTAAGAAAATATTGGACACTATTACTATGGCAGAAAATATACACACTTCGCTTTCCACTAAAACCGGGGAAACACAGTTGCAACGCAATCTAAGCAACCGGCATATACAACTTATCGCTATTGGCGGCGCCATTGGCACGGGTCTGTTTATGGGATCAGGGAAAACAATCTCTCTCGCCGGACCATCGATCATATTCGTTTATATGATTATCGGTTTCATGCTGTTCTTCGTGATGCGCGCAATGGGAGAACTACTGCTTTCGAACCTGAATTATAAATCATTCAGTGATTTCTCCGCCGATTTACTCGGTCCTTGGGCAGGTTTTTTCGTCGGCTGGACTTACTGGTTCTGTTGGGTCATTACCGGTATCGCCGATGTAGTCGCAATCACTTCCTATATCAGCTATTGGCAACCAGACTTTCCACAATGGCTTACTTCCCTACTCTGTGTTTCACTACTGCTCTCCCTTAATCTGGCTACAGTGAAATTATTCGGGGAAATGGAATTCTGGTTCGCTATGATAAAAATCGTTGCCATTATCGCTTTAATCGTGACAGGTGCTGTTCTGATTGGTATGCATTTTCAATCTCCAGCCGGTCATACCGCTTCACTGGCAAATATATGGAATGATGGTGGATTCTTTCCCAAAGGGTTAAGCGGATTTTTTGCCGGATTTCAGATAGCTATATTTGCCTTTGTGGGCATTGAATTAGTCGGCACGGCGGCCGCAGAAACTAAAGATCCAATGAAATCGCTTCCCAGAGCCATTAATGCCATCCCGATTCGTATTATCACCTTCTACGTGCTGGCGCTGATAATTATTATGTCAGTCACACCGTGGCGTTCAATCATGGCAGACAAAAGCCCTTTTGTTGAACTGTTTGTTCTGATTGGTTTACCCGCCGCCGCCAGTATCGTGAACTTTGTGGTATTAACCTCTGCCGCCTCTTCAGCCAACAGCGGTGTTTTCTCCACTAGCCGCATGCTATTTGGGTTAGCAAAAGAAGGTGATGCACCACAGCAATTCAGCCGCCTTTCTCGCCGTTCCGTGCCTGCATCGGGGTTAATCTTCACCTGTTTATGTTTATCCTGTGGTGTGGTGCTGATTTATTTAATTCCTGATGTTATGCATGTATTTACCTTAGTAACTACCATTTCAGCTATTCTGTTTATGTTTATTTGGAGCATGATCCTATGCTCATATTTGGTTTACCGGAAACGTCGCCCGGCATTACATAAGGCTTCAACCTATAAAATGCCATTGGGTATTATCATGCCATGGGTCTGTCTGGCATTTTTTGCATTTGTTCTGATATTACTCACTTTACGGGATGATACCCGCCAGGCATTAATCATCACGCCTGTTTGGTTTCTGATCTTAATTATCGGTTTTCAAATTGTAAAAAAACGTAGAACACGTTTGTACAGCTAACTTATTCAAATCTTTAATATCTATATGACCTGTTGGAATAATACTCCACAGGTCTTTTTTATTGCTGCAAGCTGAAAAATTACCACTACACTTAACTCCATCGGTTAAGAAAATCTTCCTTACAAAAGCATTAGGCAATTTTCATAACGTGATCATTTCACCTCATTCCATCAATAATATTTACCCAATGGATTTCAAGATGGATCGCGACGGCAAGGGAGCGAATCCCCGGGAGCATAGATAACGATGTGACCGGGGTGAGTGAGTGCAGCCAACAAAGAAGCAACTTGAAAGATGAAGGGTATTGATGAATTTAAATAACAAGCTGCTATTATTGTAAACTTCGCAGCCACTTTTTAACCTTGTAGGAGAAAGTAATATGACAAAAATTCTTGTGCTTTATTATTCCATGTACGGTCATATTGAAGCGCTGGCATCCGCAGTGGCAGAAGGCGCTAAAAAAGTCGCTGACGTAGAAGTCACGATTAAACGCGTACCAGAAACCATTCCACCAGAAGCATTTACCAAAGCAGGTGGTAAAGTAGATCAATCTGCTCCGGTTGCATCCGTACAAGAGCTGGTTGATTATGATGCCATAATTATCGGCACCCCAACCCGCTTTGGTAATATGGCCGGCCAAATGAGAAACTTTCTAGATCAGACCGGTGGCCTGTGGGCCGAAGGTAAACTGTACGGCAAAGTCGCTAGTGTCTTCACTTCCACAGGCGTTGGTGGTGGTCAGGAGATGACGATTACTTCAACCTGGACAACGCTCGCTCACCACGGCTTTATTATTGTACCAATTGGTTACGGTATTCCTGAAATTGGCGATATTTCTCAGATGCAGGGAGGAACCCCCTACGGCGCCAGTACTATTGCTGACGGTGATGGTTCACGCATCCCCAATGAAAATGAATTGAAGATCGCTCGTTATCAAGGTGAGCATGTAGCAAAGATCGCTAAAAAACTGAAAGATTAACATGATACGAAGGCGAAGAGACTGAGCTAACGCGCCAGGCGCTGGAGGTAAGGCTTACTGATGCGATGCATAAACCCACTTTCCAGATCGGTTGTGCTCACCTTCGTCTTTTTCTGCCGCCCCTTTAAAGAAATCTGGTGCACTATTCTTATCAACACCATGAATAGCAAAAACATTTTTGGCGCTACTGCGCCAGAGGTCATCACCAGTCAGATTGATGTGCTCCCATCCCAGCGGGGACAGGCATTGTAACAGTTCGACATCAATAGCCTGACCGTGTTCACGTAAAAAGGCTGAACCGAAAAATGATGAGCCATTCCAAATGCACGATAAGGTCATAGGGACTTTCATTGAACACGAATACTACATTTAATAGGCAATCTAACTTTTAAATACATAACCATATTATTAAACTTTTTTATTTTAATCTTATTAAAGTCAAATTTCAGTTTGATAAATATTTTCCTTAAAGAAATATAAAAATAAACTAAGCTAAATTTTAAGATGAAAATATTTACATTTGTCATTAAAGTCCATGCAAGAAAACATATTTTAATTGTAATTAAATAAAAAGGTTTTCATAACATTAAATATATAGTTAAATTGAATTTAATAAATCATCAGCACTAATGGATAACAATATGTTATTAAATCAATCTTTAGAAGAAAATAAATTACCTGAATCAGAAGTTCCCGCTGCTACTTTAAATATATTAACCGGCCAAGTGCAAGGAGTAGCCCGTTCAGCGGGAATCTTTACTAAAGAAGACCTCATTAATATCAAATTATACGTTAAAAATGGCTTAGAACTTCCTTTTACTTTGCCGACGGTAAAAGAATATATTCATTACAATGATACTAATATTGAGGGTTTAAAACCTGAAAATATTAAGACTTTATTTGAAGAAATTCATAACCATGCGCTTAGCTGGAGTGAGGTAGAAGATAAAGTCCAACGGCAGAGTATCGATCTGGAAAATGCAGGAAAACAAATTACCCAAAAGGGAGAGTCAATAATCAAAATCATTGAAAAAATGCCGATTACAGACAGTATAGAGACATTAAAAAACACATACAATAATCGCAAACCAACCAATGAGCAATTATTCAAAATAACTTATACCGATGTTGATAAAAAAGTAGCAATCGGATTGAAAAGTATCCTAGAAAGCATGGAGAAAGATGTAAAAGGATATAGGGAGAATAGCCAGCAAGTTAAAGATGCAATAACCGACTTTAAAATCACACTGTTTGGTGGAACTTTATCAGATGGCAAAACAGCTGATGGATTACTGCCACAGGTTGATATCAAGAAAAAACTAATGGATGATAATAATCTTTCTACAACTGTCAAAGAGCTGCAAGATGAGATTAATGAGAAAAAAAGAGATATTGAGCAACTCCAAAAAGACTATGATCAATATGTTGAATCGTCATTGTCTGGCGCGATTAGTGTTATTGGCGTGGTGATTACCGGTAGTATTTTTGGTCCTAAAGCAGAAAATGCGCGTAAACAGAAAAATGAATTGATTGAGAAAGTCAAAGAGTTACAAGAGCAAATTAAAGGTACAAGCGCATTACAAACGGCAATCCAAAATTTATCCTTACACTTCCTTAGTATTCGTTCCTGTATGCAAGATGCAGAAGTTGCCCTAAAACACTTGGATGTCATGTGGAGTACAATGCTAGAGCAAATTAATCTCTCCAAAAAATCGTTTGCTGAAATTGATAATGCATCGATGCTTTTAATGTTTGAGGAAACATTTAAGCAAGCTATTAGCCCCTGGAAAGAAGTTCAAGGTTCTGCTGAAAAATTGGTTAAAATTTTTGATGAAGCATTGGAGGAATATAAAAAACGTTCTAAATAATTTCTTAAATTAATTTATAAAGTAAAAAAGGAATATTAAAAAGTGTCTGAAAGCATCATCTCACAAAAAGAAATCCAGTATCCAAAAGTTAATATCAAATCCTTGGATGAGACTGTAAATAAAATTTGGCTTTTAGCAAAACAACAAACATCCGGTATTACAGCTATTGCAGAGAAAGCCGAGCGAGTCAGCTCCTATAGCCGTGAACTCAGTGAATTGGTAAGTGAATCTTTATCAAAATTACCACCAATATTAAGTCAATTTTTAGCAGGAGATATTTTCCAATCAATCCGTAAAATTGATAAAGCCCTGGAAGCCCATGATTTGAGTGATGAGAAGCGCAGTGACATACTAAAAGCACGCGATCAATTTATTCAGAAATTATCAAAAGATATTCACAATGTGATTGCTAATTTCGATGATAGAATCAACAAACTGACTGGAAAAATTAATGATATTAACGATATAGTGATTGCAGGACATTTTGAAGATGTGTTGGCGAAAACAAAAAAACAAAAGGCAGAATTGCAGAGTGATATTGAACAGAAAACCAAAGAAAGAAAAAAGTTAGATGCCGAACGGGATAAAATTATCGAAAGTCAGGATGTTATTCGCGTAAAAAATATTGCGGATATGTTTAAAGATTATCTCCCAAATACCAATGACATCGATGGCCTGAATTTCGCTCAACCTGAAAAAGAAATTATTAAACAAAGTATTGAGATAGTAAAAAAAGTATTGGGCAAAATTTCTGAAGGATTGAAGTACATCGATTTGGAAAATGCCAGAATGAAGCTCACTGAACAAATTGATCATACCATGCAAGAATCTAAGGCACTGAAAACGACATTAGAGGAAACAGAGCTGAGGTTTTCCGGTTTAAAAGATGTGATGCAAATCGATACAGAACGCACCACTATGCTTAACGAGGTAGGTAAACTAGAAAAAGCATGGCGTTTATTCTCCAGTCAATTACACGAATTATCAGATAAGAATATTAATCAGGACTATCTAACCAATCTGATAAACGGACAATTAAATTTCTTGGATAATTTGGTAATATCAATATAATATGTTGGAATAGAAATAAATATATTGGTAATGTCAACTTCGTTTAAGAATAGCGATATCAGAATCCCGTAAATTCAAGCTCGGTTTTTTAGGTTGGAATGTATAAGCGATTAGGCCTGCGACGACTTTCAATAAAAAACCGAGCTGACTACGGTGCCTTGAATGCTCATCTAAGAAATATTTTTATGAAATAAAATGAGGAGCGTCATGATTTCATTGAGAGAAAGGGAAGCTTCGCGATGACATTTGAGTAATCCGTTTTCAATTAAATGCTAATCACTTAAACCCATTCAGTCACGCAAAAACGACATATCACGATCTTTATCGAATTCAAATATCCAAACGCTTTACTCTTGAGTTGAATATACCTTTTGCTAAAAAAACTATTATTTTTTCAATATAAAGTTATTTGCTCACGCTTATATTCTTATTAATGATATCATTACATTGTCAATATACATATTAAAAGAGTAACCAAGTGGACAATTTGCTTTTTAACAATTCACTTTTTAATATTAACGCAAAAACATCACCATTTAATAAGACCTTAACTTAAATCACATAAATATAATAATTTTCGATCTAATATCCCTCCAAATAAATGATATCGATAATATCCAAATAAGAGGGCAGATCATGAAAGCATTAGTATTAGAAAAAGCAGGTCAGATTTCAATTCAAGACTGGGAAACCCCCGAAATATTGGGTGAAAATGATGTTGAGATAAAAATTCACTCGGTGGGAATTTGCGGCAGTGATGTGCATTATTATCAATATGGTCGTATTGGGCCATTTATTGTCGAAAAGCCGATGATCCTCGGGCACGAAGCATCAGGTGTCATCACCGCCGTAGGTAAAAATGTGACTCACTTAAAAATCGGCGATCGGGTCTGTATGGAACCTGGCATTCCTAATCTGCAATCACCACAATCACGGGCAGGTATTTATAACTTAGATCCAGAAGTCCGTTTCTGGGCGACACCCCCTATTGATGGTTGCTAATGGTTTGATGATGCTACCGTTTTTTAATGGTGAACGTGTTCCACCACTCCCCCGTGCCAAAGCGAGTCTCCATAACCTGAATACTAGCAATATGAATCAACAAAATTTCATTTTGGCTGCGGTTGAAAGTGCCACGTACGAACTACGTTTTGGTATTGAATTATTTCGCAAGCAAGGGATTGAAATTAATGAGATCCGTTTGACCGGCGGCGGCGCTCGCAGCAAAAAATGGCGGCAAATTGTGGCTGATGTCATGAATACGCCTGTTATTTGTGTCACTAACCAAGAAGCTGCCGCATTAGGTGCGGCTATTCAAGCTATGTGGTGTGATTCCTTGACAGAAGAAAAAGATAAACAAGTGCAGCTCGCCCACTTTTGCCAACATTTTGTTCATCTTGATGAAGAAACCCGCACCATTCCAACTCCCGAAACGGCCGCATTATATGATGTGTTTTATCAAGATTATTTATCTCTGCTGACTACTGAATATCCAGAGGTGAAAATATGACAACATATTTTTCATGATGAAAAAACAAACCTCGCTATTTTAAACGAGGTTTGTTGGTTACCTTTATTCCAATTTACCTTATTTAGTCTTGTATTGCGCCTCAGCATCAACAAAACGCTGTTGTGCTGCGCTGCTCGGCGCTTTACCCAACAGACTCACAACCACGATCGCAATCGAAGCCAAGATAAAGCCAGGAATAATTTCATACAACGCAAACCACTGGTATTTCATCCACACCAATACCGTGACGGCCCCTACCAACATCCCCACTAATGCGCCATTACGTGTCATACGTTTCCAGATAACAGAAATCAGTACAACCGGGCCGAATGCAGCACCAAATCCAGCCCATGCATTACTTACCAGAGCCAGTACTTTATTGTCGGGATTGGTTGCTATCACCATCGCGATGACCGCCACCAGCAGCACCATGAAACGCCCCACCCATACCAATTCTTTCTGGCTGGCAGATTTACGGATAAAGGGTTTATAAAGATCTTCCGTCAAAGCACTTGCACACACCAGCAACTGACAGCTTAAGGTACTCATCACCGCGGCCAGAATAGCAGAGAGTAAAATGCCCGCTATCCACGGATTAAACAGAATAACCCCCAATTCCATAAAGATACGCTCACGGTTGGCTATGACCGGGCCAGACAGTTCAGGATGCATTTCAAAATAAGCAATACCGAAGAAACCGACAGCAATAGTGCCTGCCAAACATAACACCATCCAGGTCATACTGATACGACGAGCCTTGCGGATAGTGTGATGGGAATCGGCCGCCATAAAACGCGCCAGAATATGTGGCTGACCAAAATAACCTAATCCCCAACCTAACAACGAGATAATGGCAATAAAGTTCAACCCTTTAAACATATCCATATAAGCCGGGCTTTTTGCTGCTATCAGCGCCAGAGAGGTATCAATGCCACCCACAGAGAAAATAACGATAACTGGGGTCAAGATAAGTGCAAAGATCATTAATGAAGCCTGAACCGTATCAGTCCAACTGACCGCCAAGAAGCCGCCAAGGAAAGTATAAGCAATCGTCGCTGCGGCACCGAGCCACATAGCTTTCTGATAACTGATACCAAACGTACTTTCAAATAACAATCCTCCGGCAACCACGCCAGAAGCACAATAGATAGTAAAGAAGATCAAAATAACCAACGCAGAAATAATACGTAGAATTTTACTACTATCGTCAAAACGACTGGTGAAATAGTCCGGTAATGTTAACGCATTATTATTGATTTCGGTCTGGATACGTAGCCTGCCTGCGACCAATTTCCAGTTCAAGTAAGCGCCTAAAGCAAGGCCAATGGCTATCCAGCTTTCTGAAATCCCCGCGAAATAGACCACGCCAGGTAAGCCCATTAATAACCAGCCACTCATATCCGAAGCACCGGCAGACAAAGCCGTTACCACGCTACCTAATCGCCTTCCTCCCAAGATATAGTCATCAAAATTTTTAGTTGAACGATAAGCCCAAAAACCTATCAACAACATTCCAGTAATGTAGACAATAAAGGTGATTAGCATTGGTGTATTTACTGTCATGCAAGTTCTCCATAGTGTTATCTGTGTTTTGCAAATCCGCAGTTCTCCCGGGTACACAGAGTTTTCCCTGTCAGGTTCAGGAACGTTGCACCTGATTGCACCTAAAAATGGCCCATAATTCTAAATTGAAATAATTATTTTTGTAACCAAATTAGAAAGTTACAGTGAATCCTAGATTAGCATCAGGTAATTTAACAACTAATTAACGCCATTTTTTACAAAAAACGTTGACTGAATCACATTTATTTGATTTAAAAATTATACTTTTTAACCATTTCAGGGTTACATCCCTATGTTAGCCACAAAATGCTAAACCAATATATATGTATCAATCAAATAAAATCACAAGAATAAATATATCCACCTAATTATAATAACTAGATTAATTTCACAAAAATAAAACAAGCGATTCTCATAAGGTTGCACAAAGTTGCAACATGTCAGATATTATCATGCAATTTTAGATAAACCTTACCTATTAAGGAGCAAAGATGGGTAGTACAACAATGGGCGTGAAGCTTGATGAAGCAACGCGTGATCGCATTAAAGCTGCGGCACAACGGATTGACCGCACTCCACATTGGCTAATTAAACAAGCTATTTTTAATTATCTTGAACGTCTTGAAAATGATGAACAGATCGCTGAACTCTCGTCCAATCAAGATGTTAAAGAGGAGAAGATAATCGCAGAAGAAACGGTAACAGATTCTGCTCATCAACCTTTCCTCGACTTCGCTGAGCATATCCTGCCTCAATCAGTAAAACGTTCCGCAATTACTGCGGCCTATCGCCTGCCAGAAACACAAGCCATTCCCATGCTGTTACAACAGGCACAATTGCCGGAAGATCAGGCACAAGCAACTCATAAGCTGGCTTACAGCATTGCAGAAAAATTACGTAACCAGAAAAACAGCATGGGTCGTTCAGGTCTGGTTCAAGGGTTATTGCAAGAATTCTCGCTTTCATCTCAGGAAGGCGTTGCGCTAATGTGTCTTGCGGAAGCTTTGCTCCGTATCCCTGATAAAGCCACTCGCGACGCGCTGATCCGCGACAAAATCAGTAACGGCAATTGGCATTCCCATCTGGGCCAAAGTTCATCCATGTTTGTCAATGCGGCAACCTGGGGGCTGCTGTTTACCGGCAAACTGGTTTCTACCCATAACGAAGCTAAACTCTCCAATTCACTGAATCGCATTATCAGTAAGAGTGGCGAACCATTAGTGCGTAAAGGCGTAGATATGGCAATGCGCCTGATGGGTGAACAGTTTGTGACCGGAGAAACCATCGCTCAAGCGCTGGCAAGTGCACGTAAGCTGGAAGAAAAAGGGTTCCGTTACTCCTACGACATGCTAGGTGAAGCCGCTTTAACTGAGGAAGATGCTCAGAATTATATGGTTTCCTACCAACAAGCGATTCATGCTATCGGGAAAGCATCTAATGGCCGCGGCATTTATGAAGGGCCTGGAATTTCCATTAAGCTTTCTGCCCTGCACCCGCGTTATAGCCGTGCTCAATATGAACGCGTCATGAATGAGCTATATCCACGCCTGCTTTCCCTGACATTACAAGCACGCCAATATGATGTTGGTATCAATATTGATGCCGAAGAAGCAGATCGTCTGGAAATTTCTCTCGATCTGTTGGAAAAACTCTGTTTTGAACCGCAACTGGCTGGCTGGAATGGCATTGGTTTCGTGATCCAAGCTTATCAGAAGCGCTGCCCCTTTGTTATCGATACAGTTATTGACTTAGCACAGCGCAGCCGCCGTCGACTGATGGTGCGACTGGTAAAAGGCGCTTACTGGGATAGCGAAATTAAACGTGCTCAAATCGACGGGCTGGAAGGTTACCCAGTTTACACGCGCAAAGTTTATACTGACGTTTCTTACCTAGCGTGTGCCCGCAAACTATTGTCAGTACCTAATCTGATTTATCCTCAGTTCGCTACCCATAACGCTCATACTTTAGCTGCTGTTTATCATATGGCGGGCCAAAACTATTATCCTGGTCAATATGAATTTCAGTGTTTGCATGGCATGGGAGAACCATTGTATGAACAAGTGGTCGGGAAAATTGCTGATGGTAAGTTAAACCGCCCATGCCGTATTTATGCACCAGTAGGCACTCACGAAACACTGTTGGCTTATCTGGTCCGTCGTCTGTTGGAGAACGGCGCTAACACCTCTTTTGTCAACCGTATCGCCGATACCACATTACCACTGGATGAACTGGTTGCCGATCCAGTGACAAAAGTCCAGAAGCTGGCCGAAACCGACGGCCAAATCGGTCTTCCACATCCTAAAATCCCTCTGCCTCACAATTTGTATGGCAAAGATCGCGCAAACTCAGCCGGTTTGGATCTTGCCAACGAACATCGTCTGGCTTCTCTTTCCTGTGCACTATTAAGTTCTGCTACCGAAGGGCAGCATAGCGAGCCACTACTGGGCGGCAATTATCACCATCAAGGTGAGTTACCGGCCGCCAAACCGGTTATTAACCCGGCGGCCCCTTCGGATATTGTCGGCTATGTTCGTGAAACAACTGAACAGGAAGTCAGTCATGCGCTGGATGTCGCAACAGAAGCTGGCGCAATCTGGTTTGCAACGCCACCATCAGAACGGGCTGCTATTCTGGTTCGTGCGGCGGAATTGATGGAAAACCAGATGCAACCGCTATTAGGTATTTTGGTTCGGGAAGCCGGCAAAACCTTTAATAATGCGATTGCTGAAGTACGTGAAGCGGTCGATTTCCTCCATTATTACGCGGGACAGGTTCGCCATGATTTCGCTAATGATACTCATCGCCCACTGGGGCCGGTTGTCTGTATCAGCCCGTGGAATTTCCCATTAGCCATTTTTACCGGGCAGATAGCGGCTGCATTGGCTGCCGGTAACAGCGTATTAGCAAAACCTGCGGAACAGACCCCATTAATTGCGGCAACAGCGGTCAAAATATTGCATCAAGCAGGGATTCCCCACGACGCATTGCAATTATTACCCGGTCAAGGTGAAACCATCGGTGCTCTTCTGGTGGGTGATGAGAGAGTGCAAGGCGTGATGTTTACTGGCTCCACTCAAGTGGCCGGCCTATTACAACGTAATATTGCCGGACGACTTGATGCACAAGGGCGTCCAACCCCTCTGGTTGCCGAAACTGGTGGCCTAAATGCCATGATTGTCGACTCTTCCGCGCTAACAGAACAAGTTGTTATGGATGTGGTCGCCTCTGCTTTTGACAGTGCGGGTCAACGTTGTTCTGCCTTGCGTATCCTTTGCATTCAAGATGATGTGGCAGAACGCACCATGACTATGTTGAAAGGCGCCATGTCTGAATGCCGGATGGGTAATCCTGAACGTCTTTCTACCGATATCGGCCCGGTCATTGATGCGGAAGCCAAAGCCGGTATTGATCGCCATATTCAAGCAATGCGTACCAAAGGGCGCACGATTTATCAGGCAGCACAAGATAATGTGCTCGACAATCAAGAGTGGGATCAAGGCACTTTCGTTAAACCGACACTGATTGAATTGGAAAGCTTTGATGAATTAAAACAGGAGATTTTCGGCCCGGTTCTGCATGTTGTTCGTTTTCAACGTAATGAACTGGATAAATTACTGGATCAGATTAATAACTCCAACTATGGTTTGACCCTTGGCGTCCATACCCGTATTGATGAAACGATTGCACAAGTTACCGCTAAAGCGAAAGTCGGCAATCTGTATGTTAACCGCAACATGGTAGGCGCTGTTGTTGGCGTACAACCATTCGGTGGTGAAGGCTTGTCCGGTACCGGACCAAAAGCCGGCGGCCCACTCTATTTGTATCGTCTGCTCTCTTGCCGCCCTCAAAACGCAATCAACCAAACGTTGGAACGTCAGGATGCTGAATATCCATTGGATGCCAATGCCCGTTCAGCACTGATGGCGCCCTTTGATGCACTGACAGAATGGGCAGACAATCAGCACAATGAAGAGCTAAATCAGTTAATTCAACAATATAAATTGCTGGCACAAGGTGGTACCACTCGCCTGCTACCGGGGCCGACAGGCGAACGCAATACTTACACCTTGTTACCTCGTGGTCAGGTGCTGTGTCTGGCGGATAATCAACAAGATACATTGATCCAACTGGCAGCAACACTGTCTGTAGGCTGCCAGTTGCTATGGCAAAATGATGGATTACATCAGCAACTGTTTCGTCAATTGCCAGATAGCGTCCGTAAATCAATCCATTTGGTTCAGGACTGGCAGAGTGAAGACACGGAATTCGAAGCGGTTATTTACCACGGCGACTCTGATCAACTGCGTCAAGTTTGCGAACAAGTCGCTCAACGTAAAGGCATTATCATTTCCGTACAAGGTTTTGCCCGTGGAGAAACTAATCTGCTGTTAGAACGTCTGCTACATGAACGCTCACTGAGCATTAACACCGCGGCAGCGGGGGGTAATGCCAGCCTGATGACTATCGGTTAATTTCGGCTGTAGCTAAGGGGAACACATCAAATGTGTTCCCCCAAAATTAATCATCTCTTTGCTGTTTATATTTCCAGCTTAGTGACCGCCCTGCTGCCAGCTCAAATACTGTTCATACTTGCGCAAAGCAATGTTGTAGTTACTGAATGCCGACTGTGACAGCTTTTCACTCAGTTTTTCCTGAATTTTCTCTGTTGTGAACTCTTTTACAGGGTAATTGCTTGAAGTGAGCAATTCATCCAAACGTCGTAAACGAACCACATACTCACGAACAGTACTATGACTCATTTCAGTCTGTTCAAACAGGTACTGTTTGAAAGACATGATGTCAAAATAATCTGTCTCGCTATTGCAATAAATCTCACTGCAAAAACGACATAACGCGACAAATTTATCTTGCAGCTCATCCCAGGTCTTGTCATCAATCAACTCCGTCATCTCGGAGATGGACTCTTTGTTGATCACTTGGCCATTAAAAACCAAAGAGATACGGTCAAGAGCCTTGTGACAATGCAAGCAATGAGTTTGACTATGTTTGTAGTCTTTAATGTAACGGCTGAGCGGCCGTTTCTTTTGTGTTGTAACAGACATAAGAGATAAGCCCTGTGTGTAGTCTTAAACAAAAAACAAATAAGCAAAAAAGTTACTTTTCCGGATTTAAGCGTGCCCGCAAGCGTTTAATCGCCTGGCTGTGTAGCTGACTTATACGGGACTCCCCGACTTCAAGTACTGCGCCAATCTCTTTCAGATTAAGTTCTTCCTGATAATACAGCGTCAGAACCATTTTTTCTCGTTCAGGTAACGAATCGATAGCTTCAATTACCCGTTGACGAACGTCACTTTCCAGCAATTGTTGTAAGGGATTTGTTTCATGCCCCTCTCCAATGACAGGTTCACAGCTTTCACCATGCATTTCATGCCATTCGTCATACGAAAACAACTGACTGTTATTCGTATCTAACAGTATCTGCCGATATTCTACCAGATCAATCTTTAATTCTTTAGCAACTTCCTGCTCACTGGCTGGACGGCCTAAGTCTTGCTCAAGTTTACGGATGATGTGCGTCACTTCGCGCGCATTACGGCGCACGCTACGCGGAGCCCAATCACGGCTCCTTAACTCATCCAACATTGCACCTCTGATGCGTTGTACCGCATAAGTGGTAAACGCGGTTCCCTGTAAGGAATCAAAACGTTCCACCGCATTTAGTAAGCCGATTCCCCCGGCCTGAAGTAGATCATCCAGCTCCACACACGCGGGTAACCTAACTTGTAGCCTTAACGCTTCATGGCGAACTAATGGTACGTAGCGCTTCCAGAGGCTGTTTTTGTCCATCACGCCTTCGGCGGTATACAAATCGCTCACAACAACAGACACCTTTGGAAAAAGAGACTAACCATCATTATCCAATCCCCTAACAAGGGCAATCGTTTGAACAATGTAGTAAAAACACTTCTTTTTCACCTATGCGAAATTTATTGTCTGCCTAATAGTATCACAAATTTTAGGCTGTTCCTGATAAACTCCTAAAAAAGAAGGACCGGCGAGCCGATCCTTGATTTGTTTGGATTTTTATGTGAATCAGGTTCACATATTGTCCTAGCTGAGCGATTAACGCAGCAGAGACATTACATTCTGAGGCACTTGGTTAGCCTGAGCCAGAACCGCAGTACCCGCTTGTTGCAGAATTTGACCACGGCTCATGTTAGACACTTCGGTTGCGTAGTCAGCATCTTCGATACGGCTACGAGCTGCGCTCAAGTTGTTAACGGTGTTGTTCAGGTTGTTAACGGTAGATTCCAGACGGTTTTGGATAGCACCCAAAGAACTGCGCAGGCTGTCAACTTGTGCCAGAGCGCTGTCCAAAGTTTCTAGAGGCTTTTCTGATGCTTTAGCAGTGATGTCTTTACCTGCTGTTAATTTACCATCTTTAGCAATAGTGGCCTCGAAATATTTTACTTTGCCATCTGTATCGTCAGTACCTTTGACAACATATTTACCAGGATCAACTTCACCTTTTTCATTAACAGCCTCATAGAATTCTATATTTTTCAAGTCTTTAACTTTAGCGTCGGCAGTGTGATCGATATCTTTCTTCCCACCTGCACCATCGTCAACCTGTTTAACTACTTCGCCGTGCGGAACTTCCGTAGAAACAGTGAATGTTCCCAGTCCCAGAGCTTCTTTGTCGATTTTTTTCAGATCGATGTCGATAACTTCGTTATCATTAGCACCAACTTGAATGGTCATTTTGCTATCTTCACGCAAAACACGAACACCGTTGAACTGAGTTTGTTCAGAAATACGATCAATTTCCTTTAAACGCTGAGTCACTTCTTCCTGGATAGATTTGATATCACTTTCAGAGTTGCTGCCGTTTTGTGACTGAACAGTCAGTTCACGAATACGTTGTAAGTTGGTGTTAATTTCGTTCAGCGCACCTTCGGTAGTCTGTGCAATAGAGATACCGTCATTAGCGTTACGTGCTGCCTGAGTCAAACCTCTAACATTTGCAGTGAAACGGTTAGCGATCGCTTGACCAGCCGCGTCATCCTTCGCGCTATTGATACGCAGACCAGAAGACAGACGCTCGATAGCGTTACCCAAAGCACCCTGGGATCTATTCAAGTTATTCTGAGTCAGCAGGGACAGGCTGTTGGTGTTGATGACTTGTGCCATAATTAGAGTTCCTTTTTAAAATCAAGTCGATATATAAGTTTGGGTTTTACCCACGGTGTTCATCACCGCCAACAGTTTTATCGGCGTTCCTCAAAGAACCTTTAATTTTTCTTGAAAAAACTTTTTCTTTTTTATCACGCTGCTCTGATAAGCCAAACAGCGTCGGTTCTTCACGACTATTCCTACCATAGAAAAATTATTTTTATTAGTAAACTTTTCCAAAAACTTACCGATAACCGGTTCAATAAAGCTTTACTAATAAAGGAGTCAATAAATGGCTAGCATTTCTTCATTAGGCGCCGGGTCGGGGATGGATCTGGGCTCTATATTGGATAAACTTCAGGCAGCAGAACAAAAACGTTTAGTACCGCTGACACAGCAACAAACCAGTTATAAAGGTAAGCTAACCGCTTTTGGTACATTAAAAGGCAGTTTAGAAAAACTGGAAACCGCATCTGAATCACTGAAAAAATTCGATAAACTTAACACAACCACTGCCAGCGAAAAACATGATGCATTCGTTGCCAGTACTGATTCTAAAGCCAGCCCGGGTAACTACAGTATTGAAGTTAAGCAATTGGCACAGGCACAATCATTACAGACAAAAAAAGTCAGTAATATCAAAGAGTATCTGGGTGAATCTTTGGGTGAAGGTAAAACCCGGACAATTACCATTACTCAGCCTGGCGAAAAAAAGCCGATGAAAATCGAGCTGACAGACGGACAAACATCGATTATTGAGATCCGTGATGCCATTAATAAACAGGAAGGTAATGTCAACGCCAGTATTATCAAGGCCAAAGATGGCGAAAACTATTTAGTGCTGACGGCTAAAAAAGCGGGCACTGAATCGGTGATGACCATCAAAGTTGAAGGTGATAACAAACTTAGCGAGTTGCTAAACTATCCAGGTACAACGAGTAAACTCACTCAAACCGTCGAAGCTAAGAATGCACTCTTAACCGTTAATAAAATCCCAATTGAGCGTCAGACAAACCATATTACCGATGCACCCGAAGGCGTTAAGCTGGATCTGAAAAAAACGACCGAGGATAAAGATAAACCAGGGGACCATAAGCCAGAAATTTTGGTCATATCCCGTGATATTGAGCCGATGAAAGAGGCGATTAAAAATTGGGTTGATGCTTATAATGAATTACAAACGACATTTGATTCACTGACCAAATTTAAGCCAGTAAAACAGGGTGAAGAACCGTCGAAAGATAATGGTGCTTTATTAGGTGACAGCACATTACGCGGAATACAAAACCAGCTAAGAAGCCAGATTTTCAGCTCTCAAGCGGCTAATGATATTCCAACCCTGAATAAACTGGGCATTAAACAAAAGCCTGACGGTAAGCTGGAAATTGATAACGAAAAACTGGAAAAAAATCTAAAAGAAAAGCCAGCTAATGTGAAAGCGTTCTTTATGGGTGATGGTAAAGAAACGGGTTTTGCCACTCAGACACATAAGCTATTAAAAGATGCTCTAGATAGCCATGAAGGTACCTTAGTTACCGCGACTGATGGTATTAACAAGCGTCTAAAAACCCTTGATCAACAAGTAGACAGGACGAAACAGAATATTAACGAAACAGTTGAACGTTATAAACGCCAATTTTCACAACTGGATAAAATGGTCTCTTCCTTGGGAAACACCGGTAACTTCCTATCACAATTACAGAAAATAAGATAATTAAAGGAAATTATGTATCAACGTTCGGCAAGTCAATTATATGCCCAGATAGATGTGGAGAGCGAAATTATGAACGCCTCCCCCTATCAGTTGATTCAGATTTTGTTCAACGGGGCGCTTAGCGCCCTACGTCGAGCAATTATTCTGATGGAACAAGGTAATATCGCGGAAAAAGGCGCAGCTATTTCCAAAGCGATCAATATCATCGATAATGGCCTCAAACAAGGGTTAGATAATGAAAAAGGTGGAGAGCTGGCACACAATCTCGCTTCCCTTTACGACTATATGATCCAACGTTTACTCTACGCTAATTTACGCAATGATGAGCCAGCCATTACCGAAGTAATAAAGTTACTCACCGAGATTTCAGATGCTTGGCGGCAAATTGGCCCTCATTACAACGCCAGTCAGGATATTGTTTAATGGATAATAAAATGGATCTTTTGTCAGCTTACCAACGGATCCTAAGTTTAAGTGAGCAAATGCTTAATTTAGCTAAAAATGAAAAATGGGATGAACTTGTTGATATGGAAATCACCTACCTCAAAGCAGTAGAAGTGATCAGCCATTCTTCAATATCATCGACGACTTCTCTTTCGTTACAGCAAAAAATGACCAACATTTTGCAAATAATTTTAGATAATGAAAATGAGATTAAAAAACTACTACAGAAAAGACTTGATGAATTAAGTAAACTCATCAAACAAGCAAGCCAACAGCAATTATTAAATGATAGCTACGGCCAATTCCCTGTTGAACCCTATCATAATATTCTTATGAACTCTACGGAACAAAAGTAATTGAGAAATAAAGGTGATGTACTCTCATCACCATTATTTACCCGTTTTGTGAGCTTGGTTTAGGATGTCTTTAAAACCTTGTAGTATTCCGATCTACAAATCAGGATTGCCCTTCATCTTCATATTCCCCCCATCACGACCAATAGGTATTAGTGAGCTGTTATATGTAGCCCTGTAATTTAAGTTGATTGTGAAAAATAAAAAGACCACACAGGAGCGCAGCCTTGAATAACCAAAAAATTCTCACAATTGCGGAAAATGATCATATTTTTAGTAAGTTATAATTAACGCCAGTTGCAATCAAAACGCTTGTTTCTACCTGTCTGTTTCAATATTTCACTTAATTTTTGTGCTTCAGTATTATGTTCATACCAATTATCACAATAATATTTTCCGTCAGAACTATCAGGCGAGCGCATACCCAGATTAGAAGTTATACCATCCACTCTTATATAAAGGGATTTATTTCTGAATAGATCTTGCATTTGTTGATAACTCTCATCATTCCCATGAGAGGCTACTCTCCAAACCAATATAGATCTTTGAGATTCATTATTCTCAACCCAGCAGAATATTTCTATTTTCTCAATAGTTGTCTTATTTTGGATTACATTTAAGACACCAAAAGCAGCTTCCTTCCCTGCCTCTAGATATCTATCATCGCTAAGATATCCCCAATCATCAGTACTACTACCACTGCTTCTATAACGTCCAGTCCCCAAAGTAAGATCAAATACAAACATATTGTCACCTAGTTTAGGTTCAGGCTTTGCCTCTTTTTCTACAAAATTCCAATCACAAGCCATCATATCTTCTTGCGTTGGCTGCCACGGTACAAAATTACCGTGCTCATTACGCAGATCAATATGCGTCAAATAATCATATTTAGTGCCAACGGCGACACCATCAACAGCGTAAGCACTGCCTTCTTCTACTGTTAAATCATTCACACGAGGGGTAATAGCCAAATACATCTTTTTATCGCGCCAAACAGAACGAGCGACAAGCTTACGTAGCTTTAATTGAATCAGGGCCCAAGAAAAAGAACCAACCGGAGCGATAACACCGTGGCATTCATATTGCTTAGGATCAAACTGGCATTCATTTTCAGGCTTAATAACCTCAGACATATTATTTCCTTATATCTATACCCGTCATCTTTCAAGTTGCTTCTTTGTTGGCTGCACTCACTCACCCCGGTCACATAGTTCTCTATGCTCCCGGGGATTCGCTCCCTTGCCGCCGCGATGCATCTTGAAATCTATAGGGTATATAAATAATTAAAAATTAAACCACATGATTTAACTTTCAATCTATTATTAAACATTCAGTAAATTTTGGTGAATTAAATGGAGCCAAAGCAAAAACTCAAGATTAAATTATAACAGGACATGCTGTTCATTTTCCTTATCGCTTTTTGATACTTATCAATAAGTTAAAGTCAATCTCAGAAATTAGAGTTGAAAGTTATTATTCGAAACCGTGACACCTTAAATATTTTATTGACTATGAGTTTTACAACATTTAATTAAATCGCTAACTATAACAAGCATTCAACCAAAACATACGGTAAAGTTGCAAATTCAGTTAACCGCAATAAACACGGTTAAAAAACCAGATGATATGAACGCTCCGAGTTGGAAACTTCATCCGCTAAAAGGAGCTGATTATAACAAAATGGGCAGCGCTGAAATGTGGACAGAAATGTAATCTCAGTATGAGCTATGGATTGCCTTTCAACACAAAAGACCAGAAATAAAACCGATGGAATATCCTGTTTGCAGCGCCGCGGAATTTATCCACGACACTCGCGATCTCTCTTATTAACGATAGACATCAATAGATTAATATACCTACACCTGCATACTCATAATCTCCTGATAAGAAGCCACACATTTATTTCTTACCTGGACGCCCATTTGCAAAGCGATACTGGATTTCTGCATCTCCACCATAACATCATTCAATTCAACACCGGGTACACCCAGGGTAAAATCCTGAGCTCGTTTTGTGGCATTCAAACGTGTTTGATTAATTTTACCCACAGCCGCCATCAGTTGACTGGCAAATCCACTCTGCAACGGTAGTGGTTTTGCGATACTGGCTGCCTGTAATGCCTGAGCTTGCATCAGTTGCAGCACGCTTTCAATTGCCTGAATTGACATAAAAACCTCGTGTTAAACCACCCTATATCCTACGCAATTCAATGCCATATTACCCCAAGGTATATACGGCATATTTTTAGACTGCCACCCTAACATAGCCCTCTCGATCTAAAGCGGGTAATTAACGTAAAAAGTCAGGGCTTATTGCGCCATTAAAAGATGAGTGAACAGCGAATAATGACAAAACTGAAAATAGGAAGAATTTTTTCGCTTGCGTATGGGGAGTCTGTTTTGTTACGCCACGCTTTTAGTATTCATGTTGAACAGCAAGGCAAGGATCGTCTATGAGTGCCGCAACAACCGACGTTGAAAATCAAACTAAAGGTTTCAGTGCTATCATTAACCAGATAAAAGCTGATCCTAAAGTACCATTATTAATTGCCGGCAGCGCAGCCGTTGCGATTGTCATTGCCCTTTTCCTGTGGTTACGCAGCCCCGATTATCGGGTGCTTTACAGTAATCTGAGCGATAAAGATGGTGGCGATATTGTCACCCAATTAACCCAATTAAATATCCCTTACCGTTTTGCCGAAAATGGCGCTGCGATCATGATCCCTGCCGAGCAGGTGCATGAGACACGGCTAAGATTGGCGCAACAAGGGTTGCCCAAAGGTGGGGCTGCGGGATTCGAATTACTCGATAAAGAAAAGTTTGGCATCAGCCAATTTAGTGAGCAAGTTAACTACCAAAGGGCGCTAGAAGGTGAACTGTCACGCACCATTGAATCGTTGGGGCCGGTGCAAAATGCCCGGGTTCACCTGGCACTCCCCAAACCCTCGCTGTTTGTCCGTGAACAGAAATCGCCCTCAGCTTCCGTTACGGTTGGATTACTGCAAGGTCGTACCTTGGATGAAGGCCAGATAAACGCCATCGTTCATATGGTTTCCAGCAGTGTCGCTGGCTTACCGCCGGGCAATGTCACCATCGTTGATCAGACCGGACGTCTATTGACACAAGCCGACGCGACCGGACGCGATCTCAATACCAGTCAACTGAAATACATTCAGGAAGTGGAAAATCGTTTCCAGCATCGTATCGAAGCGATTCTAACCCCGGTTGTTGGTCGTGGTAACGTTCACGCACAAGTAACAGCGCAGGTGGATTTTTCACGCCGTGAAGAGACGGCGGAAGAATATAAACCTAACCAACCCCCGAATCAGGCTGCGGTTCGCTCAAAACAGTTGAGTGAAAGCGAGCAGAGTGGCGGCCCTCAGGTTGGCGGTATTCCCGGTGCGCTTTCCAATCAGCCAAGCCCTCCGCCGAGTGCGCCGATTGATAAACCAAATACCAAAGAGAACAACAAAAACGACAAGAGCGATAAGAAAGCATCATCCGCGGGTAACAGTAACGAGCGCATGGTGAACAGTAATCGCAATAACCGCCGTGACGAAACCACAAACTATGAAGTGGACCGGACTATTCGCCATGTGCAACAGCAAGCCGGTGGTGTTGAACGCCTATCCGTCGCCGTTGTCGTCAATTATGTCACGGTGGAAGGCAAAAATGGCCCGGAAACTCAGGCACTAACCCCTGAGCAATTGGCAAAAATAGAAGCGCTGACCAGAGAAGCGATGGGCTTTTCTAAAGAGCGTGGCGACAGCTTGAATGTGGTTAATACACCATTTACTGAAAGCAAAGAAAATATCGAGGTTATTCCTGTCTGGCAGAACCCGGTTCTGTTGGAAAAAGCCTTCGATTTTGGCCGCTACCTGCTATTGATTCTGGTGGCATGGCTGCTGTGGCGCAAAATGGTGGTGCCTCAACTTGCCAAAAAACGCGCCGCGGAAAAAGCCGCCCTCGACGCACAGAAAGTTCAGAAAAAACAAGTGACTGAATCGAGTGCGGAAATGGATGAAAAAACGCGCCAGAAACTGACACGTCAACGAGTCAGTGCTGAAATTCAAAGCCAACGCATTCGCGAGCTGGCAGAAAAAGATCCTCGCGTAGTGGCACTGGTGATCCGTCAATGGATGAGTAACGAACAATGAGCCTGAACGGAACAGAAAAAAGCGCCGTCATGTTAATGACCCTGGGAGAAGATCAGGCGGCCGAGGTGTTTAAACACTTGAACTCCAGGGAAGTCCAGCAACTCAGTATCACAATGGCCGGTATGCGCCAAATTTCTAACCAGCAACTGGTGAATGTATTGGCAGAGTTTGAAGAAGATGCCGGCCAGTATGCGGCACTGAGTATCAACGCCAGTGACTATTTGCGTTCGGTGTTAATTAAAGCACTCGGTGAAGAACGCGCTTCCAGTCTGCTTGAGGATATTCTCGAATCCCGTGAAACCACCACCGGTATTGAGACCCTCAACTTTATGGAACCTCAAATGGCAGCCGATATGATCCGTGAAGAGCATCCACAGATTATCGCCACCATTCTGGTTCACTTAAATCGCGGACAAGCAGCCGATATCCTTGCGCTGTTTGATGACAAATTACGCAACGACATCATGCTACGTATTGCCACTTTCGGGGGGGTACAACCGGCGGCACTGGCTGAACTGACAGAAGTGCTCAATAACCTGTTGGACGGTCAGAATCTCAAGCGTAGCAAAATGGGTGGCGTTCGTACCGCGGCTGAAATTATCAACCTGATGAAAAGTCAGCAAGAAGAGAATGTTATCGAAGCCATGCGTGCCTACGATAACGAACTGGCGCAAAAAATCATCGATGAAATGTTCCTGTTCGAAAACCTTATTGATGTGGATGACCGCAGTATCCAGCGTCTGTTGCAGGAAATCACCACTGACTCCCTGCTCATTGCACTGAAAGGCTGCAACCAGCAACTACGCGATCATTTCCTCAACAACATGTCTCAACGTGCCGCAGAGATTATGCGCGATGATCTGGCAAACCGTGGTCCGGTGCGGATGTCGCAAGTGGAGAGCGAGCAGAAAGCGATTCTGCTTATTGTTCGTCGTCTGGCAGAAAGCGGCGAGATTATCCTGAATGGTGGCGACGATAGCTATGTCTGATAAGTTAAACCATGCTGACTGGCAACCCTGGAAACCAAATGAACTGACACAGTGGGAAAAACTGCGGGCCAAACCCGAGCCCGTTGATGACTCACAGGAAGACGCCGAGCGTAATGAAATCCTTGAACAAGCGGCAATGCTGGATAACCTGAAAGAGCAGGCTCGACAAGCAGGTCATGAACAGGGATTTACCGAGGGTCAAGCGCAAGGTTATGAAAAAGGTTACCAAGTCGGCTTAGAAGCCGGTTTGGAACAGGGGCGAAAAGAGGCCATTCAGCAGCAGCAACCTATCACCGAGCAGTGGCAAAATCTGCTGGCGGATTTCCAACATTCACTGGAAGGGCTTGACACGATCATTGCATCCCGCTTGATGCAACTGTCACTGACCGCGGCAAAACAGATCTTAGGTCAGCCTGCGATTTGTGATGGCACTGCTCTGCTCAATCAGATCCGTGAATTTATTCAACAGGAACCGATGTTGAGTGGTAAACCCCAATTGCGGGTTCATCCACGAGATCTGCCAATGGTTGAACAACAATTAGGCAATACGCTCTCATTACACGGCTGGCGCTTGCTGGCAGATAATAAACTGCATCCTGGTGGTTGCAAAATCAGTGCAGATGAAGGCGATTTAGATGCTAGTCTGGCAACCCGCTGGCATGAGTTATGTCGGCTGGCCGCACCGGGAGAATTGTAATGACCGCAAGACTCGGGCGCTGGCTGGCGACACTGGATACTTTTGAGCAAAAACTAGCGAAAACTTCACCAGTGCGTCGTTATGGACGCCTGACCAGAGCGACCGGGCTGGTGATGGAGGCAACCGGTTTACATCTGCCGCTGGGGGCAACCTGCCTGATTGAACGACAAAATGGCAGCAATATTGAAGAAGTTGAAAGTGAAGTTGTCGGTTTTAATGGCGAAAAACTTCTCCTTATGCCACTTGAAGATCTGGAAGGGATTGTACCCGGCGCCCGGGTATACGCCCGCCCGTACAGTGAAGATTGTGGCGGTGGGCGCCAATTACCGCTTGGCCCGGAACTGTTAGGACGAGTTTTGGATGGTGCCGGTCGTCCACTGGATGGTTTTCCTTCGCCAGATACCGGCTATCGTGCCCCACTCACCACGCCGCCAATCAATCCTCTGCAACGTACACCAATCAGTGATGTACTGGATGTCGGTGTACGCGCGATTAATGCCCTACTGACCGTAGGCCGTGGGCAGCGTATGGGGTTGTTTGCCGGTTCCGGGGTCGGTAAGAGTGTTCTGCTTGGCATGATGGCACGTTACACACAGGCTGATGTGATTGTCGTTGGCTTGATCGGTGAACGTGGCCGCGAAGTCAAAGATTTCATTGAAAACATCCTTGGCGCCGCCGGTTTAGCCCGCTCAGTGGTTGTCGCCGCACCCGCCGATATCTCACCTCTGTTGCGCATGCAAGGTGCCTCCTACGCTACCCGTATCGCTGAAGATTTTCGTGACCGAGGTAAACATGTATTGCTAATTATGGATTCATTGACCCGCTACAGCATGGCGCAACGTGAAATTGCCCTAGCCATTGGCGAACCTCCGGCAACCAAAGGCTACCCGCCTTCGGTTTTCGCCAAACTTCCGGCGCTCGTAGAGCGTGCAGGCAATGGAGTGAACGGTGGCGGCTCGATTACCGCGTTCTATACCGTACTCACCGAAGGTGATGATCAGCAAGACCCGATAGCCGATGCTGCCCGAGCAATTCTGGACGGTCACATCGTCCTCTCCCGTTCGCTGGCGGAATCAGGGCACTACCCGGCGATTGATATTGAAGCGTCTATCAGCCGCGCAATGACCGCACTCATTGATAAGCAGCACTACCGGCGGGTACAGCAGTTCAAACAACGACTCGCAAGCTATCAGCGTAACCGTGATCTGATTAACGTCGGTGCTTATGCGGCTGGCAGTGATCCGCTATTGGACAAAGCCATTGAGCTTTATCCCTACATGGCACAATTTCTACAGCAAGATATTGAAGAACGTAGTGAATATGAAGCTGCCTGCATTCAATTACAACAGTTGTTACCTACGTAACGTAACGATTTTCTGGGTATTGCCATTAAAGCGAGGAATAAGATGCAGCAACAATCACCTCTCATGACCTTGCGTGACCTTGCACAAAATGCAGTGGAAAAAGCCGCCACTCACCTGGCACAAGTTCGTCAGAACTATCAGCAAATGGAACAACAACTCGCAACATTGATGGGCTATCAAGATGAGTACCGGGAGCGCCTGAATGACACACTGAGTCATGGTATGCCATGCACCACTTGGCAAAATTATCAGCAATTCATGAAAACGCTGGAAAAAGCGATTGAACAGCACAAATTGCAGCTCAATCAATGGCAACAGCGGCTTGATACGGCTTTATCACAGTGGCGGGAAAAACAACAGCGCCTCAACGCTTTCAATACCTTGCAACAACGGGCAGATAACAACCGAAGATTACATCAGAACAGAACGGAGCAGAAACAGATGGATGAGTATGCCCAACGTAGCGCACAACGGAGAAATAAATAATGAATCTCACTCTTTTGCCTGCCGACCTGAAACCGACAGAAAACCCGCCAACACGCAGTAATTCACTCACTGATGCCGATCAGCCTTCAACTTTTGCTCAGTTTCTTAATCTGGAAACCGAACTGGCACAAAAAGGCGGGATCAAACCAGCAAAAGTGTCATCCAAAGAAGAAGAGATTACCGATGATACAGACAACGATTTGTCGCCGCTATTATCCATCCCAAATGAATTATCCGCCCCAAATGAATTATCTACCTCCAATGAAATACCAACGGAGCCTATTACCTCCTCGCTGATTCCCCTTGATGTAAAAGCAGATGCAAACAAACAACCGATTGTTGTTGATGAGAAACTCATGTCAGCAGAAGAGCTGGCGGCAAGTTTACCCATACAATTATCCGGGTTAGCCATCAAATCAGAAAATCAGAAAAGTAGCCGCCAACCTGACGGACTCGTTAAGCATGATGATAAAAACCGTCAAATTAGCGTTAAAGAATTCGTCGTGACAGGATTATCGACTGAGGAGAATCCTCTGACAGCGATTGCAGAGCAACCAAAGCAGGAAGAAGAAAAAGCAGAAGCCTTTTTTAAAACCAAGCGTGAAACGGCAACTCAGCCTCATCCACGTGAATCAGCACTCACTCAAACTACCGCTCAAGCTGAGATCCAGCCCGCGCCAGCAGTCACTGAAAATCAACAAACCGGGCAAATCTCCTCTGTGGCAACTTCTCCCCTGCTTTCCGCAGGACACAATCAGACAGCCCAGTTTCAGTTATCCAGTGCCTCTACCCCCTTACTGAATGCCCAATTGGGTAGTGAAGAGTGGCAACAACAATTAAATCAACAAATCATTTTATTTAACCGCAATGGCCTGCAACAGGCAGAGCTACGCCTGCATCCACAAGAGCTAGGCGCATTGCAAATCCGTATGTCTATTGAAGATAATCAAGCGCAATTGCATCTGGCATCGGCTCACAGCCATGTCCGAGCGGCACTGGAAGCGGCATTACCCGGGCTTCGCCATGCATTGGCAGAAAGTGGGATTCAACTCACCCAAAGCAGTGTCGGCAGTGACAACGCGAGTCCGTGGCAGCAAGAACAACGCTCTGGTTCACAACATTCAGGTGGAACCGTAAGTCACAATGCTGATACCGCCTCAGAAAACCACTCCGCTACTGAATCCACAGTCCATTTAACACCTCATCAACTCGCGTCCATCCGGGGAGGTGTGGATATTTTCGCCTAATGGTGGAAAGTAACTTCATAACAAACGAACGAGTTAGTCGTTTTTTCCCCGTTTGTTCCAGCTATTGCCTGCGGAAATACGCGGGATAATGATTATCGATATTGATGGATAAGTCAGCCCACCACGGAATGCGTGGACACTTATCCGCAACAAAAACAGGAATTTGTCTGTCCATGTCTGACTATAGCTACGAGCATAAACGCAAAAATCCATTTGGGATGATACTGTTAGTACTGATTGCCGTTATCGGTGCCGCCATCGGGGGATACAGTTGGTGGGCACTTAAACAGGCAAAAGAGAGTGACTCTGCGACATCCAAAGCCATAGCAGTCCCTGTCTTTATGGCTCTGGAGCCTTTTACTGTCAACCTGATCGACAATGAAGATCACTTTGACCGAGTGCTCTACATTGGTGTGACTTTACGTTTAGCCGATGAAAAAACTCGCCAGCGCTTCCACGAGTATCTGCCGGAAGTTCGTAGTCGTATGTTGTTGCTATTATCACGCCAAAAATCGGCCGATCTGGCTCATGACAGCGGTAAATTGCGTCTGATGGACGACATCAAGCAAACACTTCGCCCAACCTTGGTACCCGGTGAACCGGATCAGGTCATCACCGATGTGCTGTTTACCACGTTTATTCTGCGATAATCACCATGAGTGACAATATTCTTTCACAGGCAGAGATTGATGCTCTGCTCAATGGCGACAGTGCCAGTGACGACGTAGAAAATACCTCGTCCGGGGAAAATGAGATTCGCCCTTATGATCCCAATACCCAACGCCGGGTTATTCGGGAACGTCTGCAAGCACTGGAAATTATTAACGAACGCTTTGCCCGTCATTTCAGGATGGGGTTGTTTAACATGCTCCGCCGTAGTCCTGACATTACCGTCGGCGCAATAAAAATCCAGCCTTATCATGAATTCGCCCGCAATCTGGCAGTACCGACCAACCTTAATCTGGTTCATCTGAAACCGTTGAGAGGGACAGCACTGTTTGCATTCGCACCCAGTCTGGTTTACATCGCGGTAGATAACCTGTTTGGTGGAGATGGACGTTTCCCGACCAAAGTAGAGGGCCGAGAATTCACCCATACTGAACAACGCGTGATTAACCGGATGTTACGCATGGCGTTGGATTCCTATCGTGATGCCTGGAGCGCCATTTTCAAAATTGAAGTGGAATATATTCGCTCTGAAATGCAGGTGAAATTCACCAACATTACGACATCACCGAACGATATTGTGGTGACAACGCCATTTCAAGTGGAAATTGGTGCGTTGAGTGGTGAATTTAATATCTGTATTCCGTTTGCCATGATCGAACCCCTGCGGGAACGTTTGACCAATCCACCATTGGAAAATGCCCGGCAAGAAGACAGCCTGTGGCGAGAGAGTCTGGTAAAACAGGTTCAGCATTCAGAGCTGGAATTGGTCGCTAACTTTGTTGATATCCCGCTGAGGCTGTCAAAAATCCTGCAACTTCAGCCGGGCGATATCTTACCTATTGATAAACCCGAACGCCTGATCGTTCACGTCGATGGTGTGCCCGTGCTCACTAGTCAGTACGGAACATTAAACGGGCAATATGCCCTGCGAGTCGAACATCTTATTAACCCTGTTTTAAATGCTCTGGATGAGGAACAGCCCAATGAGTGATGCTAAGCAACCCACAGATACCGCTGCAACCGGATCTGCCGAAGATATGTGGGCAGAAGCTCTGGAACAACAGGCCGCGCAACAACAAACCTCTGACAGTAGCGCGGCAATTTTTGAATCTCTGGAGCCTCAGGATGCACTGGCTCACTTATCGGATATCGACCTGATTTTGGATATTCCGGTCAAATTATCCGTAGAATTGGGCCGGACAAAAATGACCATCAAACAACTACTGAGATTATCTCAAGGTTCAGTCGTTTCCCTTGATGGCCTTGCCGGGGAGCCGTTGGATATTTTAATCAATGGATATCTGATTGCTCAGGGTGAAGTTGTGGTTGTATCCGATAAATACGGTATTCGTATCACCGATATCATCACCCCTTCTGAACGTATGCGTCGCCTGAGTCGTTAATATGGCTTTCCAGCCCTCGCTGCATAATGGCGCGGCAGAACCTGCCGCGCAAACCCAAACGGCGACTCAAGTCGCCACATCCGCGCCACTTCCCGCAGGTCAGACACTGATGCAGGTCAGCAGTGCACTGGCGGGGGTGTTACTATTGATTTTCACCCTCACTTGGTTGATACGCCGTATGGGGCTGTTTTCCAGCAAAGGGAAAACTCAGCAACAATTAAGTATCAAAGCCAGTTGTTCTCTGGGACAACGTGAACGTGTCGTCATTGTGGAAGTTGAAGATCACTGGCTGGTACTGGGTGTCACGGCTCAGCAAATTAATTTATTACATCAGATGCCAATACCTGAATCCAATCGTGATAACACCGAAGGACAAGTTATAAAACCGGCACTGTTTGGTCAGATCTTAAAAAACACGCTGATGCGACAAGGCAAGGATGATGAAAAAAAGTAGTTCTCTCTTTATGACAAGGGATAAGTTTGCATTGTCATACCGCCTGGGGATGATACTCGCTGCGCTTATTTTACCGATGGATGCCGCGGCACAATTGCCGGGCATAATCAGTCAACCGCTGGCAAACGGTGGACAAAGTTGGTCACTACCGGTTCAAACGTTAGTTTTCATTACCGCGTTGACTTTTATTCCCGCAGCCTTACTCATGATGACCAGTTTTACCCGCATTATTATCGTGTTGGGTTTACTACGTAATGCTTTAGGCACCCCATCGGCACCACCTAATCAGGTTCTACTTGGACTGGCGCTATTTATGACATTTTTCATTATGTCACCGGTTTTCGATAAAGTTTATCAAGATGCTTATCTGCCTTTCAGTGAAGATAAAATCAGTCTGGAAACCGCGTTAGAAAATGGCGCCACGCCATTACGGCAATTTATGTTGCGTCAGACAAGGGAAAACGATTTAGCGCTGTTTGCTCGTCTTGCTGATCAGCCACCGTTTGAAACCGCCGATTCCGTTCCTATGCGAGTACTGATGCCGGCATTTATTACCAGCGAACTAAAAACCGCTTTTCAGATTGGTTTTACCCTGTTTATTCCATTTTTGATTATTGATCTGGTGGTCGCCAGCGTATTGATGGCGTTGGGGATGATGATGGTCCCCCCTGCTACCATCTCACTGCCCTTCAAACTCATGCTATTTGTACTGGTTGACGGCTGGCAATTACTACTGGGTTCTCTGGCACAAAGTTTTTACGGTTGACCTGAAAAGAGGCAAACATTATGACTCCTGAATCAGTCATGGCATTGGGAACAGACGCCATGAAAGTCGCGCTGGCACTGGCTGCACCATTGCTATTAGCGGCTTTATTATGTGGTTTAATCGTGAGCTTGTTGCAAGCGGCAACACAAGTTAACGAAATGACGCTATCATTTATTCCCAAAATTCTGGCGGTATTTGTCACTACGGTTATCGCCGGCCCTTGGATGCTAAATCTATTGCTGGACTACATGCGTGAACTCTACAGCAGCATACCGGTGATAATTGGCTAATTATGATCTCGTTTAACAGTGAAATGCTGATCCAGTTTGTCAGTGAATTTTTCTGGCCGCTGGTTCGGGTGCTTGCGCTGTTCAGTACTGCGCCATTATTCAGTGAAAAACAGGCACCTAAGAAAGTCAAAATTGGACTGGCAGTGATGGTAACACTGCTCTTGCTGCCAAACCTGCAACCTGCGCAAGTGCCTATTTTCTCTGTTACCGCATTCTGGGTGATGCTCCAGCAAATCCTGATTGGGGCATCACTTGGCCTGACAATGCAAATTGCCTTTGCAGCAGTACGTTATGCCGGTGAAGTGATTGGTTTACAAATGGGGCTCTCATTCGCTACCTTTTTTGATCCCTCCGGCGGCCCGAATATGCCTATTTTGGCGCGAATCTTTAACCTCTTGACCTTACTGTTATTTTTGGCCTTTGACGGTCACCTATGGCTATTATCGGTTCTGGCAGACACATTCCAGATTCTACCGATACAACCACTGCAACTCAGCGCTCAAGGATTTTTACTGCTAGCACAAAGCGCCAGTATGATATTTATCAACGGCATGATGCTGGCTCTGCCATTAATTACGCTATTATTAACACTGAATTTATCATTAGGGATTTTAAACCGGATGACACCACAACTGTCCATCTTTGTGGTCGGTTTTCCGTTAACACTGACTACCGGTATATTGGTACTCACGCTTTTAATCCCGATGTTAGCGCCATTTACCGAGCGTATGTTTAGTGAATTGTTTAATCGACTGGCGGTCATTATCAGTGGAATGGTTATGTAAAGATATTATTCAAAACAAAGTTTACCTAGAAAAAACCATCCGTATTTTATATGATATAAATTGTACTGTTTTATGCTATAAGATCTTATCGACAAGTAAAAGAAACGCGGGTTTTAATTAGCTGAAAGTTTATTTTCAAAGATATTATCAACCAAAAAAATAAACTAACGAGATAGGAGCAGTAAATTAATGAATATAGAACAAGAGTTATATAATGCCGCAGTTAACTTAGTTGAAAAACGATACCCAAAGGGATGGGGTGGCGCTGCCGCAGTACGGACAGAATCGGGCAAGATCTTAACCAGCATTGCCCCTGATACCAAAAATGACGCATTATCCCTTTGTATGGAAGTTGGCGCTTATTTGGAAGCTCATAAACTGAATGAAGCGGTAACGCACTCTATATGTCTCTACCGTGAAGATGCCGGTTGTGAATATATCATTTTGTCACCCTGTGGAATATGTCGGGAACGTCTGGTTCATTGGGGAGGCTCCGTAAAAGCGGCGGTGACTAATGAGAAAAACGAGCTGTTATTTAAAACCATTCGTGAATTGCAACCTTATCATTGGTCGGCCGTTAATGGCGAAAAGCTTTAATATACTCGTTATCTTTCAAGCTGCCTCTTTGTTGGCGGCACTCGATCACCCCGGTCACATCGTTATCTATGCTCCCGGGGATTCGCTCCCTTGCCGTCGCGATCCATCTTGAAATCCGTAGGGTATATGTGTGATTTATTTTAACTTGGTTATTTATTTTATTGCCAAGTATTAACTATTTTCAGTGGTTAATACTTGGTTATATTAAATGCAATTATATTTCAACAAAATATTACCACCAAGACATTAAATAATATAACAATAATTTAATCATCAAGGCATATTAACTTAAAACTTTAACAAACCATAATTAAAAGCAATCATTATCATCTTCATTTATTAATTTAACTAAGGCTTATCAATATATCATTTTACTTATTAAAGCTATTTTAAATAAACAATTCACAATATTATTTATGAGAATAAATAAGAGACAATAATAAATTTTTTACAATAGGTGACACTATTCGGATTTAATTTTATCTAAATATTATATTTTACCGTCCTTCTGGTAATATTCTACCCATTTAAGTCCTACACTGTACTTACTTTGTAACACATTACGATGGAATCATTAGCTATGAGCGAAACTACTTTTACCTTTAGGGTTGATGATGCCCTGAAAAATGACTTTACCGCAGCAGCGAAATCACTCGATCGCAAAGGCGCACAGCTATTACGTGACTTCATGCGCGATTTCGTGCGTCAGCAACAAGAAGCGAGCGTTCATGATGCTTGGCTCCGCAGGCAAATAGAAATAGGCCAAGCTTCTGCCGATGCAGGAAATCTAGTGCCAGCCGACCAAGTTGAGGCTAAATTTTTAGCCCGCCGCAAAGCCACACTTCGCCGTTTTGAGGCCAAGTAATGCAATTATTTTGGACGCCAGAAGCCATTCAAGACCGTGAGGAAATATATACCTTATGGATTTCAAAATGCATCGCGACAGCAAGGGAAATTTAGCCGGAGTAAATTCCATGCCCAGAATCAACTTTATTACTGATGAAAACGGTGCGCGCCAATCAGTAATTCTGCCTATAGCGGAGTATGAACGTCTACTAGCCCTATCTGATCGAGATGAAGATTATGTATCAGTATCATATGAAGTAGGTGAAAATGATGAAGAAACTATCCCACATGAAGTAGTTGGGATCATGATTGAGCAACAAATTAATATCATTGCTGCTTGGCGTGTTTATCGCGACTTGTCACAATCAGAAGTTGCAGAAAAACTTGAAAGATAACGGGTATAAATCTGTCCTCGATATAGTATGCTTAATACTTCTGTATTCTCATTTTCAAATGATTATGACAGGTTAAACAAAGCGGAATCTTTCCCTTGCGCTACGGTGCTACCCCAGTCAGCAGGGAGGGCATGACTTATATAGTAAATATAACCAGTATAGTAAATATAACCGGATTTTCGTGGAGAAAAAGATGACAATAACCACTATTATTACCTCTCTCATCACAGTAGGACTTATCGGCTGGGGAATCACTATTTATAACCGCCTGGTTGCTCTGAAAGAGCAGACAAGCAATACATTTGCCAATATTGATATTATTTTAAAACAGCGCGCAGAACAGATCCCGCAGCTTGTAACCGTGCTGGAAAAGTCTATGGAGCATGAACGTGATATTTTTACTCGGTTAAGTGATGCACGGCAGGGATATCTTAATGCCAATACCCTCACGGATAAAATCAAAGCCTCCAATGAAATGAACAATGCATTCCGATCTGTACTGGCCGTAGCTGAAAACTATCCGACACTGATTTCAGGTTCCCAATTTTCACAATTGCAGACATCGGTGACGGATCTAGAAAATAAAATTTCTCATCGCCGCGAAATGTTTAATGATGCGGTAACGGAGTATAATACGGCGATTTATCTATTCCCTGATCTGATTTTTGCCCGCATGTTTCATTATCAGAGGCTGCCTTTGTTAGAAATCAGTCAGGAAGAAAAAGCCTATGACGGTATCAAGTTTAAATAAATCAGATGGTAAACCTTATGATGACTATGATATTTTTTACTTTTATTTTTGTTTTTTCCTGTGTATTAATCTTTATCATCAACCTTCTTTTAAAAGAAGTCGTGGGATTTAAACGCCTTCACTGGCTTTCCGTTCTTTTAATCGGATTGATCATTACCAGCACGATTTTTTATTTCGATGATCATTTCAAACATTTTTTCTATATCTTCTTTGGTATCCTTCTTCTTATCCTTGCCATAGCGATTTTAATAAACGTCACTTCGTTTGGGAAAAATGCGGTAGAATATTATAGACAAGCACGACAGTCCGGTAAATCTGCCAGCAAGGCAACTTGGCAGGCGATTTTAGGCTCGGCAGCTATTGCCATTTTTCTGATTGCTTTTTTTATTTCACCCAATGGCTTATTTTTCTTACTATTTATCTATAACCGTCTGAAAACAACACCGGGGAAAAAATTCCTTAAATTTCAGCAGATTTTGCCCACATCAAAAACCCGTTCAATCGCTATGGGTTTGGTAGAAGTAGAAGGAAAAATAACAGCAGGAACTCACTTTAAAAGCCCTCTGAGCAGAAAGCTATGCTATGGCTATCGTTATTATGAATATGATATCAGCGAAGATTCAGGATCAGTCCGTATTGATGCAACACCAGAAACGTTGACATTTGTGAATTTTTCTTCTTATCAGAATTATGAAACCAATTCCGTTTCTTACCAAGAGTATTTGTTATTTCCAAATGAAGAGTATTTAATTATTGGTACAGCTATTGAAAAAGACGATCAAGTTGTTATTACTCAGGCTGCTCCTCACAGATTACTGGGAATTGCCTCTAAGGGATATTTGGGTGCCTGGAATGAAGTTGCGCCAATGCGCCGTAATCTTGCAATTACCGTCATTAGTGCGGCAATCCTGATTGCCTTTATTATGACCGTTCCTTATGAATATCAGTCTCATCATTTAACGGTTTTTTATCGTGAATCTCCATTACTGAAATGGCTATTTTAGAGATAACAGCAATGGGTGGATATCTTCTCGCTTTTATTATTCTGGCCGTCATCCTGATTATTGCGGTTCGTTATCTCGTAGGCGTTTTTAATAAAATCATTATGTTAAAAAGATACCGGGATAAAGCGTTTGCTAATATTGATATTTTACTGAAAAAACAGGTTGATTTAATTCCACAACTTATCACGATAACAGAACAAGCAATGGCCCATGAAAAATCGCTCTTTCTGCAACTATCAGAAGTCAGGAAAAACTACCCCAGTGCAAAAATAACCGATAAAAAGGTGAAAATGGGTAATACATTAGCACATCAGTTGTTGTCATTTCTGATACTTGCAAAAAACTACCCGGCCCTAATTAGCCAGCCATCTTTTCAATATTTGCAAGCGCAGATCACTCTGCTGGAAAATCAGATTGCAGACAGACGTGAATTCTTTAATGAAAGTGTTGCTCTTTACAATACCGGGATCCGGCAGTTTCCCAATATCATTTTCGCCCAGATATTAAGATATAAACCTAGCCCAATGCTGAACCCCATGCAAGGATAAAACCCATGTTTACCATTCCATTTGATTTATTCGGATTTGTTGATGCCATCCGTGGTAATCCGGGTATTTTAATCGTCACGGCGGTTTTCGGCCCTGTGGGTGCAATGTTATGCCTACTTCCCTTTGCTCGAATACCGGGAATTAGCCAGGTTATTCAGACACTGGTTATCAGTCTATTAACCTCTGCTTTTGTTAATTTACTCTGTGTCGTGGTCATTTATTTAATCTTTACAAACGATATTATCCGCCTGTTCTGGAGCTTGATTATTGCCCAAACGGCCTGTTTGTCTTTTTGGTTTATTAATAAAGAAGCCGTGTTTAAACTGGCTGAACAGGATGACGCCATGCGCCAGAGACATTCGAAAATAGAAAGAAAAAATAATACCAAGAAAAAGAAAAGAAAGCAGAGGAAATAAACATATATACTCTATGGATTTCAAGATGCATCGCGACGGCAAGAGAGTGAATCCCCGGGAGCATAGCAAACTATGTGACCGGGGTGAACGAGTGCAGCCAACAAAGAGGCAACTTGGAAGATAACGGATATAAACAACAATCTTTTATTTAAGGGGTAAACCCCTTTAATTTAATTAGGAATAAAATCAATATAAAAAAACAAATAGAAACTAATCTTCATTTCTATAATCACATTTAAAACAGAGAAAGAATTTTATCAAAAAATAAATTCCAATCATCATAAAATTTATATCTGATTTCATCATAAAAAATTGAACTCTACTGGACGCAACCTTATTTTTCCTCTTAAAATATAAGACTTTCCCTTGACGACATAAGAATAAACACTTATATTTTGAGTATCCAAAGCGGATATGCTCTTTTAAAATAGGGAAAGAAATGGTTAAAGTCATTTGGTCTAAAGCTGCAATCAAACAGCTAACGAGGATCGATACTCGATATCAGAAGACGATAAAACAAAAGGTGAGTTCGCTAACAGATTTTCCTCTTGTTGGTCTGGATATCAGAAAATTATCAGGATTCGATAACAGATATAGGCTCAGAGTTGGCGATTATCGGGTTTTGTTTGAATTACTGGATGGAGAACCTAATATCCTAGAAATTCAGGAAATTAGGCGACGCCAGACAAAAACCTATTAACAAATAGGTGAATTTTCCATTTAACCATTTACCTCTAAGGGCTACGTAACTACGTAAACATACGGAGCAAAAGAATATGGCTAGTATTCAATTTATTACAGACGAGCATGGCAAAAAACAAGCCGTTATTTTGCCAATGGACGAGTACGAAAGACTATTGGCAGCTGCGGATCATGATGAAAATTATCAAATTATTCCCTATACAACGGGACCAAATGACGATGAAACTATTCCTCATGAAGTCGTTTCTATCATGGTAGACGATGAAGTTTCACTACAAGCCGCTTGGCGTGTTTATCGTGGACTATCACAAGCTGAGGTAGCGGAAAAACTGGGTATAAAACAAGCTGCCGTTTCTCAGTTTGAGAAATCAGATCGCCCACGCAAAGCAACGATTGAAAAATTAGCGGATTTATATGATTGCCGAATAAGTCAACTAGTGCTCGACTGATTAAAGTTAGTAAAAAGTTACCAATACGACCAGGGTGAGATCTCACCCTGCTGTTTTCCCACCAATGAAATTGCTGCCGGTATACCACCCGTTTCATCAACCACTCAAATATCCCCTATCGGTTCAATCTGGTTATAATGAAAAACCCATTTCCCGACTTTTAACACTAATTTTGTGAATATAAGGGTCCGGGGTTTTACAATCACAAATGGCACTTTTCATGTAAATCGAAAGCATAGTCTTTCCTTACCTCTCAGTATTAACTACCTGAAATAGTTAATACTGAGAAGGCCATAGTTATCTCGAAATAACCACTTTTCCATTGATTAAAGAGAAAAATGGGCTAAACGTGCGGCCATTTTTACCATCCTTATCTCTGATCAATAATGGAGATGGTGATCCATGTTCGACTTCAAATCGGAACAATCGGCCTCCCATATAACGTACTAGTTTATATTTATTCCAGTCTATCGGCACTGCCTGATAACCATTATCAAAATCTTCCTTAAAGCCCAGAGAATCAAAATAACCTTGTTCTGTACTATCATTGGCCTGTGCATGTTCATATAACATTAATTTGGCTATCGATTGCAAAGTCGATAAATCTTTATTTTTCATTATTTGCCAGATATCTTCATAGGCTTTTTTAACTAACTCCGTACCTGCTGCCGTTTCCGGCAAAGGCATAGCCGTAGTCCAAGCCCAAGCGGGCAAATTATTTAATGTAACTGTTCGCTCAGTATGATAATAAAATTCATTAGGGTATTCTTTCGTCATGATTTTGCCAGATTGAGTAGTATCAATATTAAAATTAATGGACTGCATACTGTTAGGTTTCAATTCACCATTTTCATCTACCACCTCAGTAACAATATTAGTAATTTCATCCGATTGATAAGGTGTAACTCGCACTAATCTAACCTTACACTCTGCGTCTTTTTCTTTATAAATATATTTATTATCCCTGGCACTTAATGGCCCCATATCAAGACTGAGAATGTTTTTACCATTTTGTAATAGCGGTGCAATGTTATATCCGGTTGATATAGTACCAGATATAGAGCTAAAGTTGTCTAAAGTAGTGATTCCATTCACTTTAAATCTGCAAAGTACCCGATTAGTTTCTAAATAAGTGATATATTTAACTTTATCCATAGTGTTTCTCCCATAAGCTGATAATGAAAATAAAGCTATAAAAAACAGAAAAAATGCCTTCATTGTGATAACCTCAACTTGTACGTTGACTTTTCTTTTGATAGTTTAGGATATATCTCCCACTTTTCTCGTTTTTTATTGCCATTTTTTTGACTAAAACTATCTTCTTTACTTTCAGATGGCGCGACTCCAACCCCATAATCCACATAATAACTGGCAGTGATGCCCTCATGGAAAAACACCAGAGATAATTCCTTATCCTGCTTATCCAGTTCAAAACATTCCTCCGCTTCAATATCCGCACCCGCTTTAAAATATCCTTCCACCAGATAATATTTAAACCCCGCCTGAATATTGGTTTCCGCTTTAATCGCTAACGTGCCTCTTACCATATCCCCCAATTGAAATTCCATTTTATGCTCTTCATTACTGGCATATTTAAATGACAGATTTAACGCCCCTTCCAGAATCATATCTAATTGCGCCCCCAGATAAGCCCCATTCCGTCCCTCTTCCACCGCCGCCTGACCTTTTAATCCCTGTTCACGAATTAAGGCGATTAATTTCTCAACCCCAAATTCCGTCGCAAACGCCTCAATTAAATCCAGCCGCAGTTTTATCCCAATCAGCGGCGCTAATTCCACCGAAACCACATGCTCAAAATAGACTTCATTGCCATGTGTGGCATTCACCAGTTTACTGCCGCCGCTTAATTTTATTTCCGGAGTCTGGATTTCCACCTCCAACAGTTTAATTTCCTGACTGCCTTCACTGGAAAACAGTTTTTGCAACGTCTCAACCGCCTGCAAGCCTTTATTCACTAAACCCAGTTTTTTACGTTTTTCTTTAAATTCTTTTTCCAGTTCACGTGTGAGTGTGTGGGAATAAGGACCCAGCTTATAAGCAAAACTCCCTTCGGCAGTTAACGTGTCCGTTAATTCATAACCCGCCGTGTGTTTATGCCAGTTTTGACCGGGCTTTTTCGCGTTCGGATTGGTTTTCTTTCTCTCCTTCAGCGCCTCCGCTTTTCTTTCCGCCGCGCTTCTTTCCCGTACTTCTTGTTCTGCCCCTATCGTCACATCCAGTGTCCATTCATATTGCGGCAACACATGGATTTTAGTGTCAAGTACGTTCACCAGCCCCAATAACACCTTCTTCATTTTATCATCCGGCAAGAGAAATGAGCGCTGGGCAAAAGGCTGACCGTAACATTGCGTCAGGGTCAGAATATAATCCGTATGCGGTAAACAATTCAGATCCCCCTTCTGAAACAACCACGATGCAATAAAACCTAACGGATCATTTGCGATTGGATCGACCGACAAGCTATGACGGGAAAAACTGATTTCATAATCTACACCCGGTCCCTTAATTGGATTTTTATCCAATTCATAAAATTGAAACGCCGGGTTATCCGGGCTATAGAAAACCGCTTTGGGACAGTGTGCGTTTTCCGTTATACACTGTTTTCCCACCAATGAAACAGACACCGGTATCCCCTCCGCTTCATCAACTACCCAAATATCCCTTATCGGTTCAATCTGGTTATAGTGAAAAACCCGTTTCCCGACTTTTAACACTAATTTGTGAATACAAGGGTCTGGAGTTTTACAATCACAAACCGCACTTTTCATGTTAACTGAAAGCATGTTTTTTCCTTAACCAATATTAACACTACCACCACCAACCACAATTCCACCACAACTCACCGCATCACCGGTTCTTGCCGCAGGTTTGCCATCAACAAAAACGGTACTGGAACCACCGGCAATGATGCGTGAATGAGATGAATGTGGCGCCAAGCTATCGCCCTGACGAGCTAAAGGAATATCGTCAACTTTCACACTGGTCGATCCCGAAATAACCGGTGTCGCGCCACAATCACCATGCGCCGTGCCAATATCACCAATCTTTACCGCATTACCCATATTTATTCCTCCATATCTGGCAAAATTAAAATAATTTGTCTTTAAAATGGAACCAAGGTACTGATGAATCGCCAAACTCCTGTAATAGCAACTCTTCAGCCCGTATATGTCCCGGTTCACAGATTTTATTTAATATGCGTTTACAATGAGTAGGCGATTCTTTAACAGATAAGTATCTTCGTAAGAAGAATAACTTTAATATTCCCCTGACACTGTGATCATCCGTAATACCGATATTTTTTAATTCGGTAAGTAGCCCCCGGATATAACCAACGTAATCAAACTCCTCAATAGTTTCCCATTCGATAATTAATGCTGCCAATGTCTGTACATAACGCTCAGCAAAAGCGGCTTCAATCTTTTCCAGTTGTTCTGGCGTAATTGATAATAGCTTTCTTTTGCTGCTGGCATCCCGTGGATATTGTTCTCTATTAGCAAGAAAATCATGACTTTGAATATTGCCCTGATAGTTGGTGGCAATTTTATCTATCGGCCCCATGAAACAGTGAATTTCCCAGTCACTGAGGATACTGAGAAACTCCCAGATATTACGCGGATCATAAAACCGGAAAAATACCGGTTTATCCTGTTCAGGTAATAATACTTGTAAATATTTACGCAAATGCCGACGTAATGTTTTCATATCCGCCTGAGAGCTTAAGAAAATCCCCCAAGGGATTTCACAGTTTTCCAGATAAAGTTTTAACTTTTCTGTCACTTCCACTAAATAAGGTGCCACCTTAAGTAATTCAGGCGGTAGAGATTCATCATAAAGACAGGTAAACGGTGGATCAAAATGCTCCAATATAAGAAACAATTTGGATTCTGTCGCGGCGTCAACGACGGCATACAGTTTTTCTTTAACCATTGTTATCTTTCTCCTTCGGGCAATGTGCAACAAACATCGAACCTGCATGAGCCGCGCTCTGCAAAATCGCCGGATTAACCGGTTGCAATAAAACACCGGGGTTACCACCTGAATTTAGGTTAATAGACGCACCTTTGATATCTACGCCGCCACCATGAATAACAATAAAATTATCGCCTACTTTCAGGGTGATTTTGCCGCCGCCTGTTATCGTAATGTCATCATTGGTATCGATGCTGAATACGCCCTGTATTTTTTGTATTACATCGCCTTTGACCTGTAAGGCTTTGTCACCATCAACCTGATCAATATAATCACCAGTGGTTCTGTGCTCCTGCTGCCCATCAACCGTTATTTTACGGTTATTGGCAATCACCAGTTCGTCATCATGGCCAATGCTGGTTGTACGGTTGTAATTAATTCGTTCATCCCGGGAATTAAGCACCTTAATCGCCAGATTCTTCTGAGCATGAATAAATATCTCTTCCCGATCTTTTTCATCTTCAAATCTTAGTTCATTAAAACCGTCCCCTTTATGGGTTTTTGAGCGAATTGACATTTGGGTTTTTGCCATCGGCAGACGGTTAGGCACAACATTAGCGGTATGATAGGTACGCCCAATAATAATTGGCTGATCTGGATCGCCATGCAGAAAATCCACCAGCACTTCCTGCCCCACTCGGGGGATAGCAATCATGCCCCAGCTATTACCAGCCCAAGCCTGACTGACTCTGATCCAACAGGAACTCTGGTCATTGAATTCGCCATAGAGATCCCAGGCAAACTGCACCCGCACACGCCCGTATTCATCACAGAAGATCTCTTCCCCCTCCGGGCCAACCACTGTCGCAATTTGCAGGCCGTCAATGCGCGGTTTGGGATAAGGCGAGGGGCGCCATACCCGGTTATGATCGCCAAAAGTGAAATCGTTCGTTAAGGTCGTTCCTGCATTACCGAAAAGAGATTCATCCGCCTGCGGCTGTCTACCGTGATGGCTGATTTTAATGACCAGCCACAGGGTATTAAATTGCTCTTTCGGATGATCAGTAAGCGTAAACCCTGATCCTGGTGCCAGAGCAAAACAGTCACTTTGTGCACGGCCAAACATAGTGTCAGTGCGGAGTGCTTCCAAACGAAATTGACTCAGGCGCTCGCCAATCACACCTTTTTTAAAGCGTCCGGGAAAATCATAGTAAGTGTAACTGGGCAAATCTGAACGTTGATGGTTAATTTGGCGTTCGTGATAGTAATAGTCAGCCCCCCACGGTGGATTTTTAAAAGTACGATCCTTCAACACAATGTTGGCAATCCCGACCTGTTCACGCCAATTGAATCGATTGATACTACATTGGCTTCCTGTAGCATCCAATTCTGGGTGATAGGGCAATGAAAATGTTTTATTTATCCGATGAGTATCACTAAAAGCAATTATCGATTCACCCCGCTCTTGGTCAAAATTAAAATAATAAAATATCCCTTCATCAGCCAATAAACGATGGAGAAACGCTAAGTCACTCTCATCATATTGCACACAAAACTCCCGTTCAGGATGTTCATATCGCAATTTATAATAGAAGTCTCTGACACCATTTTCTTTCAATAATATGTCAATAATCTCAGTCACAGATTGACGCTGAAAAATACGGGAATTAACCCGTAATCCCGCACGCCATAAAGCAGGTTGCAGGGTCAAGGCATAATAACTGCGATGACGGCCTGTCCTACTTTGTTCAAACTGAGTCACAATCCCAGTTATACTGCGCTCGGGTTTTCCATCACGATAAACGGTTAGGGTCGCAAAATTATCCAGAACATCAGCGAAATTAATATCCGGATCAGCACTGGTTAATGTCGCCTCCAGACAAAATAACGTTGATAGTGCTTCATCTAGAGTAAACTCCACCACAGCAAACGTTTTCTCCGGGAGAGAGCCCGCAGTAAGTGTAAAAACCAGCCCTGAATCTGCCATTACATTCCTCCTGATTGCAGGAGGTTGAGATTCGGGAAGTTAAATAGATCATGTAAAACAACCATAATTTCACCCTCTTTTACTTAAATGATTACCGAGCATATTCACCTTCACCGGTAGATTCATTAACCAAACTTTTTCCTGTTCAACATATGAACGGGAGGGTAGAAGAGGGAAGAAATAATCAACTTGTTTTTTTGAAAAAACGATATTTTATTCTAATAAAAAGCAGGGATTTTGGCATAAAATTTCAATATATTGAATGGGTTACGTTAAAATGAATTATAATGATTTTATTAACCAAAATTGCTGGCCTGAATCAGTAATAAAAATATTGATAAGAGCAAATTCACTAAAAACGGAAAACAGAGAACGGAGAACGGAAAACAGGATTATTTAATTGAAAAAATCGCTGGCCTGAAAACCAGCGATTAATATAAATAAGGAAAACCGAATTAACGAAATATCTCAAACAACGACATGCCTTTCATATCAGCAAATGTCTTATACGATGCTTGAAGTACGGCTTGTTGTTGATAATAATTCGAAATCGCTGAGTTCCATTCTACGTCAACCAGTTGACTCAAACGGCTTTTATTCGCCAGGCTGCGTTCTGCCCCCAAGCTATCTAAGTCTTCTATTTCTCTCAGTTGTAAACCCAATACCGATTCCACAGAAGAGATATTATTCAACGCGTTGCGAGCGCCGCGGTTAGCCTTATTCAACAATTCCAGCGCATCATCACGCGTCTTTTGATCTGCTTCGACAAATGGTGTTTTCAATGACTGAATCGCCATGTCTATGGTTTTAAATATATCAGATTCACTCGGGTTGCCATCCGGCTCTTTTATCGGATTACTGGTAGATGAGAGAAAGACCTGCTCCCCGGTATGTCCAATAATCATAGAGCGGTTGCTATCCACTTTCTGAGTTATTTCCTCAGAGCCTCCTAGATAGCTAACTGTGCCACTTTTACTCTCATCGAAAGGTTTCATATCCGTTTTATAACCGGCAAAAATATAGCGGCCATTACCATCAGTGGTATTACCCAAATTCACCAGTTGTTCTTTAAACCCTGTCAGTTGAATAGCCAGCGAGTTACGATCTTCGTCACTCAATACACCGTTTACTGTGGCTACCAAACTTTCATGAATATTTTGAACCACACCGACAGCTTTGGATATCACACTCAATTGCATGGAAACCGCGTTCTTAGCAAACGAGCGAGCCGTTATATATTGCTGGTTCTGAGATTCAGCCTGAGCAACCAAGACACCCTGAGATGCCGCCATCGGATCATCGGATGGATTTATCACCCTCTGACCACTGGATAGCTGTGCTCCCTGCTGCATCCATTTCGACTGAGCAGTAGTGATACTCGTCATTTTCTGGTCGTACAATACATTGGTACTTACGCGCACAATTTCATTCCTTTTAAATATTCAGCTAAATGCCCAAAATATCCGAGTATTCTCAGGCTCTATTAAGTGGCACGTTGATTAGCGACGGATCTCCAAAATGGCATTAAATAACGCCGTGACAGTCTGGATCACTTGCGCATTAGCCAGATAATATTGCTGTAAATTTTGTAATGCACCATATTCTTCATCTATGTTGACGCCGGAAACCTCCTGCTGTTCAACATAAAGTTGTTTAGCAATATTATTCTGAGTTTCTAAATCAACATTAGCCGTGCTGGTCTGGTTACCAATGGTACTGACCATCGAAGCATAAGCACCAGAAAATGATGCTTTACCCTCTACCAATTTTTTGTTCTGCAATTCAATGAATTTTTTGGCATTGACGTTATCACTCACCCCACCCTCTTTAGTACCGGCAGCCGCCAATTTCGACGCATCTTTAATATTAACCGCCATACTGCCAATAACACCGCTGACTGCTTTCAGTGTATATCGATCGTGTTCTTTTGCATTGGTTGGATCAATTTCAATTTTTAGTCCATCAAATTCCAGTGTATTACCTGTTACTTTGGCAGCAATATCCGCCTTATCAGAGGCACGCTGGATTTTCCAATTAGCCCCATCGTAGCTAATATGATAATCACTGGCTTTCACCGCTGAGGTATCTGTATATTCCACTTTAAAATCAGCAGAACCTTTATTTTTACTATCGGCAATGACATCCGGGTGATTAAATGTGAAGAAATCTTCACCCGGTTTGCCTTTTAAATCAAAACCAGAACGATGAACCTGATTAAATTGATCTCCCAATACCAAGGCTAATTGGTTTAACTGATTACGAGAATTATCCAGCACTTCACTACGCGCCCGTAATGTGCCGCTTAATTGCCCTTTATCAATGAATCTTTCATCAATTTCAACAACATCACCAAAGCCACGATCATAACCTAATGTAATGCGACTGCTGTCCGCATTGGATGAAATCGCTTCTACTCGGTAAGCAGTTGTTCCCTGAACCAGTGTCAATCCCCCTGCAAAAGAGACATTATAAGAATCACTATCCTGCTGAGTCACATTCACGCCAACCAGTTTATTCAGTTCATTGACCAATTGATCACGCTGATCCAGTAATGCATTCGGCTCAGCACTACCTCCGCCCCTCATACGGGTAATTTCACCATTGAGTTTAGCAATTTGTTGCGCATAGTTATTAATAGCCTCAGCCGAGTTAGTTATTCCCCGATTAATGTTATTTTCCATTTTACGCAGGAATTCATCCTCACTTTTCAACTGGTTTACCAGCCCATTTGATTTACCAATCGCTGTCGTTCTGGCTGCATCATCTTCCGCATTACTGACGACATTTTGTAAACTGGTAAAGAAGTCATCAATGGTGCTTGACAGGTTATTCGCTTTATCTGCCAGCAAATTATCAATCTGGGAAATTTGCTGATAATAGGTGGTTAATTTACCTTGTTTCGCCTGAGCATCAGACAGTTGTTGATTAATGAATTCGTTATATTGACGGTTAATACTGGTAACAGTAACACCATTTCCCATAAAACCAACGGACGTCATCGTGCCACCGTTTTGATTGATAACTGTCGATTGCCGGTTATAACCAGGAACTTTGGAGTTTGCGAGGTTATTACTCACGGTTCCCAGAGTAATTTCAGCAGCCTGAAGGCCACTCATCGCGATATTAATAAGACTGCTGGACATCAGAAGATCCTTTTGCGTTTTATTTATGTCTCCGCTAGTGGCGCGGCAAATAATCTTTCAGCTAAAAATAAAGTCTGAACTGCTTTAATTTATCGGCTGAACTCAATAAAACTTGAGCAAAATAGCGATCAGAATAGTTTACTCAAATCGTAGGTATAGGCTTTTACCGCCTGCTCGCCAGCACCTTTTAGCTGTTGAATCACTGAGACCAGTTTTTTCGCATACCCGGGATCGGTTGCATAACCTGCCTGCTGCAAGGAATAAGCCCCTTGCTCCGGGGTAATAGAGCGGGCAACGTTGGCGTAACGGGGGCTCTCTGTCAGTAATTTGACGTAATCCGCAATCGCTTCCACATATGAGCCATAAACACGGAAGTTATCCTTCATTTTCTGTGGCTCACCGTTGATATATTCTGTGGTCAAGATATTGGTTACCGGCCCTTTCCAACCTTTACCCGCTTTAATACCAAACAGATTATGGCTTGGCTTACCATCAGCAGTCAGAATCTCTCTTTGCCCCCAACCAGACTCTAATGCAGCCTGAGCAATAATCAGCAAATGAGGAATACCACTACGTTGGCTAGCTATCCGGGCAGGGGTCGAGAGCGTAGAGACAAAATTCGTACTGTTCAGGGGGAGCGGTTTAGGCGCCACCTCGGGTTTCGGTACCGTCCGACGGATAAATTGCTCAAGCGCCTGCCTTGGCAAAGTTTGCAAAATTTCGTTATCCGGTGTCATAGGTATCTTGCCCGCTATTTCACTGGGGGCAGCTTTAGCGCTAGAAAGCTGCTTGAGCATCATATCGGCAAAACCTAGCCCCTTCTGAGCAATATTCTGCGCGATTTGCTGATCGTATATCGAAGTATAGAGTCGTGTCTGTTCACTGCTCAACATGCCCTCTTTAGGCAGAGCTGAACGCATGCTTTTCAACATCATCTGAACAAAGAGCCCTTCCACTTGTTGAGCTACTTGACGTAGCCCCTGTTGTGGATCTTTTGCCAGATTGGATTTTAACGTGTTAACCGACTGTACATCATAAGCCGCACCGGGCAGGGTTAAAAAATCATTCATCAAATGATCTCCAATTTCGCCCGCAGACAACCTGCACTTTCCATTGCCTGTAAGATTGACATTAAATCATTCGGTGTCGCACCCAGTGCATTCAATGCTTGAATAACATGGCTCAAACTTGCACTGGCGTTAACCTGCTGCAACGCACCATTTTGTTCACGGACAGCAATAGCGGGATTACGAGTAACAACGGTACTGCCACCGGCTAACGGTGTATTTGGCTGACTAACAACCACCTGATTATCGACAATGACAGAAAGATTCCCTTGAGCAACCGCGCAGCTATCCAGCACGACATTGCGGTTCATCACGACAGAGCCGGTGCGAGAGTTGATAATCACTTTGGCATCACCGACATCAACACGGACAGTGAGATTCTGCACATGGGAGAGGAATTTAACCTGCTCACTTTTATCTCTCGGTATACGCAATTGTACTGTGCGGGCATCCAACGGCGTTGCTGTTCCCGTTCCGCCCGTACGATTGATCGTATCGCTAATTTGCTGCGCCAGTGAGAAGTCTTCGTTATTTAATTGAAGATTCAGTACGCCATTTTCACCAAACTGCGTAGGCAATTCGCGTTCAATCACTGCACCGTTACTAATCCGACCACCCGCAAGCTGATTAACTTTTACACTGCTTCCCCCCGCGCTGGCACCAGCACCGCCAACCAATATATTACCCTGCGCCAGAGCATAGACCTGATTATCAACACCTTTTAGTGGTGTCATCAACAAAGTACCACCACGTAAGCTTTTCGCGTTCCCCAATGAGGAGACCACCACATCAATATTCTGTCCGGCACGGCCAAACGGCGGTAACTTCGCGGTGACCATCACGGCAGCCACGTTTTTCAACTGCATATTGGTTCCCGGAGGAACGGTAATCCCCAATTGGGATAACATGTTGCTTAAACTTTGGGTGGTAAATGGCGTCTGAGTCGTCTGGTCACCGGTTCCATCCAGCCCAACCACTAATCCATAACCAATCAACGCATTTTCCCGTACTCCTTGAACCGTGGTGAGATCACGGATACGTTCTGCTGATGCCGTCGTTGTCACCAGAGTCAGCAATACAAGAAGAAGGCTGACAGTAAATTGTTTTATCATAACCATCCCCTGTTAAAATGGTGCAACATTCAGGAAGAAACGCTGTAACCACCCCATGTTCTGCGCTTCATTGATATAGCCATTCCCCACATATTCAATGCGGGCATCAGCGACCTGATTGGAACTAACGGTGTTATTAGCATTAATTGTCCGTGGGTTAACGACACCGGAAAAACGAATAAACTCGGTTCCCTGATTGATAGCTATCTGCTTTTCACCAACCACATGTAAGTTACCGTTTGCCAGTAACCGATCGACTGTCACGGTAATTGTCCCTTTGAAGGTGTTATTCGCATTAGCGCCGCCTTTCCCACCAAAAGTATTCTCAGCTTCCATATCCAGATCGGTTTTATCTCCACCAATTAACCCTTTCAGGAAACGGGGAGTCAGTGCTGCGGAAAACGTGTTTTTTCCATTACGGCTGGCATTGGCCGAAGAATTCTTACTGGCGCTGACATTTTCCTGCAATGTAATCGTCAGGGTATCGCCAATATTTCGAGGTCGGCGATCTTCAAATAGCGGCTGATAACCATAATAAACCGGCTGTACTACTTGAAAAATAGCACCATTAGGGACTGGCGCGGTTGCCACGGAAGGTGCTGCGGTGGTTGCCCCCTCAACCAAGGGTTTTTGCGGTATATACGCACAGCCCGTTAGTGACAATACCGCCAGTGCTATACTACAACGCCATTTATTCGCCATATTTTTCCGTAAATGGCGGAACTGACAAACGGCACTGGTTTCGGCAACAGCCATTGTATCCATCTTCGATACTCTTAATTTATCCCTGAATAACGGGGAAACTTGAGTGTTCCCCCGCGGTTCTGATTGACGATTAGGTTATAACTGAGTCAGTTTTTGTAGCATCTGATCAGACGTAGACACCGCTTTACTATTAACTTCATAAGCACGCTGAGTCTGAATCATGTTGACCAATTCTTCCGCGATATTGACGTTAGATGTTTCGACATATTTATGCTGGAGCAATCCTGCGCCATTGATTCCCGGTGTATTTTCAATCGGTACGCCAGAGCTGCTAGTCTCTACATAAAGGTTTTCGCCGATACTTTCTAACCCACTCTCATTGATAAAAGTTGTCAGGGTAAATTGACCCACTTGCTGAGGTACCGATTGCCCCTGTACTTTCACACTGACAACACCATCTCGGCTGATGGAGAGGTCCGTCGCGTTATCAGGAATGGTAATGGTAGGGAAGATCAAAAAACCGTTAGCGGTCGTCAACTGTCCGTTTTGATCTTCCTGAAATGAACCGTCACGGGTATAGGCGCTGGTACCATCAGGTAACTGAACCTGAAAGAACCCCTTTCCTCTAATGGCAACATTATGGCTGTTATTAGTTTCAGATAAGTTTCCCTGACTATGTATACGCTCTGTTGCTACCGGACGCACCCCGGTACCTATCTGTAAACCAGAAGGTAAGCGGGTTTGTTCCGATGACATCGCCCCCGGTTGACGGATGTTCTGGTAAAGCAGATCTTCAAAAACGGCACGCTGGCGTTTAAAACCATTGGTGCTGACGTTTGCCAAGTTGTTGGCAATCACATCCATATTGGTTTGCTGAGCATCCAGCCCAGTTTTAGCAATCCATAATGATCGGATCATCGGTTTTATCCTCTGTGTCTAAATCAACTCATTGCTAATAGCTGATTCGCACGTTGTGCATTTTCATCTGAGCTATGGATGACTTTCATCTGCATTTCAAAACGGCGAGCGTTGGCAATCATACTCACCATGCTTTCCATTGGGTTGACGTTACTGCCTTCAAGCACACCGGGGATTAATTTCACCTCATCACTGGCTGGCAAGAGATCACCCTGTAACCCTTGCGCCTGTTCCGTCATGTGAAAGAGGCCATCATCACCGCGGATTAGCTGATCGCTCTCCGGTTTCACCATTTTCAATCTGCCAAGTTGCCCCAACTGTGTTGGCGGATCACCAAGAATCAGTGCAGATATAGAACCATCCGTCGCCAAGGTTAACTCAGCCTGTGGCGGAACATTTATCGGGCCGTTGTCCCCCATCAACAAGTTACCTTGAACCGTTAACTGACCTTCCGCTGAAATCTGAATGCTGCCGTTACGCGTGTAAGCCTCAGACCCATCTTCAAGCTGAACCGCCAGATATCCCCCCTGCCCAATCGCCACATCCAACGGACGAGAGGTATAGTTCATCGGCCCCTGACGATGGTCAGAGCCCGGCGTTGAAGCAACAACCAAAGTACGGGTATTAAAGGCAGCCCCTTCAACAGGTACCGCCCGCAAAGCAGCCAGTTGCGCCTTAAAACCCGGTGTCGATGCATTAGCCAGGTTATTTGCCGTCACGGCCTGATGTTCTAGTGTCTGACGAGCACCGCCCATCGCGGTATAAATGACATGATCCATAATGCTATCCTGAAATTATCAGCGCATACTGACCAGCGTTTGTAGGATCTGATCTTGAGTTTTAATGGTTTGCGCACTGGATTGGTAGTTGCGCTGCGCCACGATCATATTAACCAGCTCCTGGCTCATATCGACGTTGGATGCTTCCAGCGAACCACTGAGCAATTTGCCAAAACCGCCAGAATCCGCAATGCCAACCACTGGGCTACCTGAAGCACCCGTCTCTATCCAAACGTTGTCACCCTGCGCCGCCAGCCCCTCTGGGTTAGCAAAGTTAGTCAGAACAACCTGACCTAATAATTGAGATTGCTGATTGGAATAGGTGCCGATGACACGGCCATCTCCCTCAATACGGTAGCCATTGAATTCACCTGCGGCATAACCGTCTTGCTTGAGTGTCGATATGCTATCAGCATCAATTTTCTGCTGTTTACTGCCATTAAAATCAATAGTGATATCAGCAGCATTAGAACCATTCAGAGAGGGAACATTAAATGTAAACTGATTATTGTCACCAATCAGTTTACCATTACCATCAAATTTTAACGTCCCTAACGAAACTGCTTTAGCGCCCTCAACCGCACTATCCTGAGCATGAACCTGCCACTCGTTATCGTTCGTTTTCACAAAGAAAACCTTGATAGCATGTGGGTTACCCAGGCTATCAAAGGTGGTAACACTGGTAGGATAGTTATAAGAATCCTTATTTTCTGGCGAGAAAACATCTGCCGGTTTTTTATGCATCGAATTAAGGTTGGTTGTCATCGTCACCTTGGTTGTTGCTTTAGCCGCCAGTATACCTTGAGGTATTGTAATCGGCTCTGGGTTAGCCCCTTTTTGAATCTCCGGCGCACCACCATTGACACCGACTGCGGGATAGCCGGTCAATTTCATGCCTTGCATGTTGATAATATTGCGGTTCTCATCCATCTTGAATTGACCGTTACGGGAGTAGTAGATCCCTCCATCACCGCCTTGCATACGGAAAAAACCGCCTTGAGTGATCGCCAAATCAAGTGGGCGATTAGTCGTCGTCGGCGTACCATCTTTAAAATTCTGATTAACACCCGCTATTTTTACCCCCAGACCCACCTGAGAACCGGCAAAAATGTCAGAAAAAGCAACTGTGCTGGATTTAAAACCATATGTCGCCGCGTTAGCGATATTATTACCAATAACATCCAAATTACCTGCCGCAGCATTCAAACCACTTACTGCTTGTGAAAAAGCCATATTATTCTCCGTTAAAATTCTTGCTTGTTAAAGAATCTGACGTATCTGCTCCATAGTGACGGCCCCGATCCGCCCTAAATCTAACTTAGCGCCGTCCGCGTCACGAGTAACACCATTTACCTTCGCGAACCTCAGCGGCTGAAATACTCTCTGTTCGCCTTTATAGCTGGCAGTAATGGTGAATTTATAAGCGCCATCCTCAACATTAGTGCCATCTTCTTTTTTGCCATCCCAAGGGTGGAAGCTATGGACACCCGCTTCCAATCCACCGAGATCAATTTGGTGTACAACAGTCCCTTGTTTATCAGTAATGGTGACTTGCACACTATCCGCGGGCCTTTCCAACTCAATACCATATGGTGTCGTACTGACGTTCCCAGTTTCTTTGTTTAAACCAGCCAAAATGGTATTCCCAGGGATCATAACGCCTCGCCCAATCAGAGCCGATGCCTGTACAGGCTGATTATTATTTATCTGACCGACAATAGACCCCAGTGTAGTATTCAGCTTTTCGATCCCCGCGAGTGTGTTAATCTGCGCCAAATGAGAGGTCAGCTCATTGTTCTTCATCGGGTTAGTTGGGTCTTGATTTTTCATTTGCGCGACCAGCAATTTCATGAAGTTGCTATTCAGCTCTTCACTACCCTTTTTCTTGCTAGCCAATGCTGACTCTCCAACAATCGTGTTATTCAGTGATTCATTCACTGAACCGGTAATAGCCATGAGTCACTCCTGTTACTGACCTAACGTCAATGTTTTCAACATCATCGATTTAGTTGTATTAAGCACTTCAACGTTGGCTTGATAACTACGGGAAGCGGAAATGGTGTTAATCATTTCTCCGACCACATCAACGTTTGGCATCCGCACATAGCCCTTTTCATCAGCCAATGGGTGCCCCGGCTGATACTCAAGGCGGAAAGGGGTGGGATCATCAACAATTTCACTGACTCTGACGCCACCGGTTTCCTGCCCTGCCGGTGCGGCAACACGAAAAACCACCTGTTTAGCCCGGTATGGCTGACCATCAGGTCCCGCAACACTATCGGCATTTGCCATATTGCTGGCACTGACATTTAATCGTTGAGATTGAGCTGATAATGCCGAGCCGGCAATATCAAAAACACTGAGTAAAGACATTGCCCTTATCCTTGCTGTAAGACTGCCATCATGCTTTTAACTTGAGAGCTGGTCGCCGTCAGTTCTGCCTGATATTTCAGGCTGTTATCCATAAAATTGCTGCGTTCCATATCCATATCTACCGTGTTGCCATCCATTGCTGGCTGATAAGGCACCCGATACAGTAAGTCCATCTCCATTCTCTTCTGAGGCTGAATAGGAATATGCCGATCGGATGTCAGCGTCAGCCCGATCCCGTTTCCGGTGACCCGACCGTGTGCAATGGTTTTTTTCAGTTGTGTGGCGAAATCAATATCCCGCGCTTGATAACCGGGCGTATCCGCATTGGCGATATTAGCGGACAATATTTCTTGTCGCCGTGATCGCAATGACAGGGCTTCCTGCTGAAAATGAAAGGCTGCATCTAATTTATCGAGCATATTCCTCCCTCTGATGTGACCGACCTGTGTTGTGAACCTTAATAGCGCTGTTCGCGATCGCGAAATTCGCAGTAAACAGAATAAACGCAGAAGGAAAAGCCTATCGGATGAATAGACGCTAATTGGATTGCTATTTATCCCATTGGCCGATATTCAATGTAGGTACACTTATATGCGACTAAATGTACGCGACTAAACAGCAGCGTATTGACCTACAGAAATAATGAGAGCGAGAAGATGCAAGCTATAAATATTATCGGGCTGTTCGCATTTTTCTTTATCACTTCGATGGCATGGGGCAATAATTTACCCCAAGCTATAGAGCACTATTTCCAGCAGATATATAGGGATAATCATCACAAAGTTTCTGTTAACATCAGAACCCCTGAACAACAATGGCCTCAGTGTGAACGGCCGGAAATTCAACCCGCTATCGGTGGTCAAAATCGGGGAAATCTCTCTTTACCTGTTATCTGCTATCAACAACGCAAATTCATTCAAGTCTCTGTCAGTGTGACAGGGAATTATCTGGTTACCCGCCGAGCTATCTCGCGTAATGATGTTTTATCAGATAAAGATTTTCAGGTCAGAAGTGGATTACTGGAAAAACTACCGCATGATCTGGTCATTAACAAAAATGAGATAAAAAATAGTATTGCAATACGTAACATCCCGGCGGGGCAGGCGATGACGCATAATATGTTACGCCGCCCGTGGGTTGTACGGTCAGGCCAGAGTGTGGCGGTGATTATACAGGGAAATGGCTTTCAGATACGAAACGAAGGGAAAGCTATTAATAACGCCGCTATTTCTGATAAAGTCAGGGTTCGAATAAATTCAGGACATGTTATAACCGGCCAGGCATTAGAAAACGGCAATGTAAAAATCATGTTATAAGTTCTAAAGTTTTCTTTCACTGTGCCGATATAACCAGCAGAGCACGATTTGCAGGTATGCAAATGGCATGTAACCTGCTCCGATCCATAGGTGAACCTATGCCTGGCCATAAAGGATAATGATTATGAGTATCGAACGCACTCACCCCTTATTAGCTATCGCTGCTGTTCAACAGCGACCAACTAATGAAAGCGCCCAGGGCACCCGCAAAACCGCCGGCGTTACCTTACAAGGCAGTGATGCACAAGTAAAACTGAGCGAAGCACAAACAAAACTGGTTCAACCAAGCAGCCAGGATATCAATATCCAAAAGGTGCAAAAGTTGAAAGAAGCTATTGCTCAGGGAACCTTAAAAATGAACAGCGGTAAAATAGCAGACGCTCTGCTCAAAGAAGCCGCCGAAAACTTTCAATACGATAAGAAATAATTAAACCCGCTATGGAAGAACTTCAACAATTACTCGAACAACAAGTGACCTATTTGACCTCGCTGACCCAAACTGTGGCGGAAGAACAGCGTATTTTGTGCGAGGGTTTTATTGAAGCACGAGATTTGCACCAGATAACAGAACGAAAAATTTTCCTGTTGTCCGCGCTTAGCCATTCAGAACAGCAACGTCTTAATTTGAGCAAAGCATTAAACATTATTGCGCCTTATGATAAACAACCTTTGCTGGCCACATTATGGCAACAGATCGGCAAAGCGGTTATCCGGGTTCGTGATTTAAACACCCATAACGGTTCGTTGTTAACCCAGCATCTTGATTTGAATAGTAAAGCCATTGCTTTCCTAAAAAGTCATCATAGCCCCTCTCTTTACGGTTCAGACGGCCAGGCTGCCCGTCACAGCATGCTTTCCGGCCACAAAGTTCAGGTTTGATTCAGTGCATTACCGCCCATTGCGGTAGTGCTACTTTTTATTGTTTTGATAGTATCTGTAAGCCCACCTTCCTGTTCAACCCGAGCTTCGTCGCTGCTCACGAAGTCCTCAAGCATGAATAATTCAAACGAAATGTACTGTGAAACGGTTGTTGCAATCAGGGAAGAACGGATTAGCAAAAATCACCGTCTGTAAGCCAACGTAACAATTGCGCAACGATAACGTTTTGCGTGTTGCGAAAATATATTGCAAAATAGGAATAAGCAACAACGGGTAACTATCAAAATTAACAGCGAGAACATTCTTCATTTCATTAATCTACCTTGGGAATAATACATTGATGCATAAGCAACTAAAAAAAAGAAAATCGAGCGGACAACAGATACCAAAAACGCCTCAGCAACAATTCAAAACTTACTGGAAGTCCATCGAAAAATACCAATTGAAGATCGCCAAGCTACAACAGCAACAAGACGAATTGTTCATGCGCTTTCAACAGGAGATCTTACCGGTAGAACATCAATATATGCAGTCCAGATATGATAAAGCGGCACGGTTGCTTTCATTTGCCGATAAAAAATCGCTGGGGAAAAACCAACGGAGAGAATTATTTTCCTGGATAGAAGAAGAGCTTGCTGAGTTATATACTTACCCCTTTAACGAAAACCTTGATCTCAATAAGTTGAACAATCACTTTTCCAATCTTAATGCGTTGAAAGAAGAGGAAATTCCGACACCAGAACAGATGGATGGTATCCGACAGACTTTTAGTGAATATTTTGATTTTAGTGAAGAAATATCTGATGAAGAATTACTTGATATGATAAAAAATCCCGAAAAAATGCGTTCCACCATAGAACAGCGTTTTCAACGGGAATCAGAGCATTTCCACGATGAATATGATGCAGAAGAGACCTCTGACTTCGATCCTGCGGCAGAAGACCAGAAAAAACTGGATTCTTTGTTTAAATCGCAGGAAGTGAGCCAAATGTATAGAAAAATAGCCAAGGTACTGCATCCGGATCGTGAACAAGATTTGGATGAGAAGAAGAAGAAAAACCAGTTGATGGTACAGTTATCAAAAGCCAAGAAAGATAATGATGTCTGGACGATAATAGACATGTACCACAAGTACATTGATCCAACTTTCAGTTTTAATAGCCGGGATATATCCAACATCAATAAATTGCTCAAAGCACGTATAGACAGATTAGCCGATGAGCTTAATCAGCTAAAAAAATCTGATTCGTTACCGGGCATGATTTGGCGCACACTGGGAGGTAATACATCGAAGGCAATAGAGAATAACCTCCGCGAACACCGCAAAAAATTGCGGCAACATATAGAAAACGAAATCCAACTGCGCGAAAGCCTCCGCTCACTCACCGTACTAAAAAGCTACCTTGCAGAACGACGTGATGCCTTTGAATTTGAACAGGAAATTATCGATTATTTTTTCAAACAATATTGAATTCGCTGAGTCTGACGTAAATTTCAGCGGCTTACTTATATAGTTTACCGACCATTAGCCACGCACTGTGTCAGTGTATCACCACCCATTGTGGTAGTCCCATTTCCTTGTAATATATACAAAAAATGGGGCTATCCTAGATTAGACCATCATTTGATATTCTCAAAAACATAAACTGCACTGGTTCCGGGCGCAGAACCAATCTTCCTTGAAATTACACCAACAGCCAAATTCGTCCCCGCCTTATTTAGACCGACAGCCCCTCCAAAACCACTTAAATTGTCGGAAGGGTCCAAAATCTCCATAGGTGTTTCCATATTCCACTTATTATTTAGGCAGGTATATACATACACCCTGGAATACGCCCCCACTACCAAGCGATCTCCTGCATCATTCAGTTCGAGAGCACGGCCAAAATACGTTACGTCACTTGCAGGAGCCGAAAACTTAATAGGATTTTCTTTATCCCAGATCCCATTCGTGCGCATATGTACACCAACCCTCTTTTCGGAACTAAACAAAACAACAGGTCAGTGCCAAAGCAAAAATTTCATTTGCAATCATTGCAAGCCCGTACTGATGGAATGCGAACCGTTACAATTTGTGTATTTGGCATACCTTAATTTATTCTCAACTAAATAGAATAGTATTACTCATCAACTATAACATGATAATAGTTTTATTAACCATGATATTACATCTTTAATTATTTAAAATGTTATTAAAAGACATTTAAAATAATTAACAAGAAAGTAGCTATTGATTTTCATTCAATAATCGCGTTCTTTAACAAAAATACACTTTAAATTTATCAAAAAGGTTTTTTATGTCTAATTTTAATTTCGGCCCTGTTATTCCCCTTGGCAGTGTTTTTCCTCCGGGAAGTACGATCAATCATGGAAATGGCTGGACAACAACGACAACCCCCGTTTTTCCTGGGGTTCCGGGTGGAGGGCATAGCATTACTCATTATACAGGTATCTATAATAAACCAACACAGCCTCCAACCTATAATTGGACACCACCCATTAATAGACCCTGGGGACAACCTGGAACTCCTTATAAAGACGTAGACCATTATTTTAGAGAAAACGATCTTGAAGTTATTGATAAAAAATTAACCAATGTAACAAAAGAATTAGAAGATTCTGAGAAAAACGTTTCTTATGATTTTGACGACTCTCTTCTAAAAGCGGAAATGTTGTTGGTCATATTAAATAAATTGGCTTCTGAGAATTCTTCCGAAGCACTAAAAACAAATGTTGTTGATTTCAAGTTATTGATTGAGCAAAAGAATAATTTAAAAAAATATATTGAAAATCAAGAGTCTTTTAGACAAGAAAAAATAAAAGATCTGGCTATTAAAAAGATGTCTTTTAATGGTCGGAATATGGGAAACTTTCTAAAATATGCAAACTCTAATAAGAAATATATTTTTACGCTTGCATTCATTGAAAGTGCAAAAGCCGTGCTTGGATATCGGGGAGATTGGATCGGGGTTTGGAATGAATACGTTGTAGCACCAGCGATGGATTTATATAATGCAAAACATGAACTCATTAATGTATTAAATAAAATAACACCGGCAAAAGAAGAGATCAAAACAAATACTAAAAAATTATTGACTACAGATAATAGCATGAGTGGATTGGGAATGTTTTTTCATTTTACAGGAAAATCAGGTCGAGAACTCACACTCTCTGAAATCGGTGTGCATGATAGAATTCGTGTATTAATGCAGAAGCCAAGTGCATTTGGCAGAACAGAAGGCAGTATTCAATCTCGTTTTATTTCACAAATTCAGAATGGTGAACGAATTGATTTTAAAAATGGTTATGATTTTGCTAAGGAATCAAAAATACCAGGTATCGACCCTCTGTGGGCTATTGGAGGTGCAACGATTAGTGGAAATTTGATAAATATTAAGGCAGAAAACTCAGGTGATAAATATAATATATCCGGTGTAATAAATTATAAACTATATGATAATTTTACTGATCCATATGATACATTTAACTGGAAGACGGAAGATATTAATTGGGGTGGAGAGCCATTTGAAATCACTGGAGAATGGAAGGAAGATGTAAATTTTCAGATCGATAAAAATATTTATGAAAATAAAATCAAACCATTAATTAAACAGAATAAACAATAATATTCTTATGGTCGCGCATTTAATGCGCGACCTTATGCCAAATACCCAATTAAAAAAAGTACTGATAAATAACCTGAGGAAAAACGTGACTGAATATTGCAATAACAGTCATTAATAATGATATCAATATAGTTTTTTTAAAATTTCTTCCTAGTATAAAAAAATAATTAACCAACATAGATAGCATAAAAAAAATAACAAATATCGACAAAAAAAGAGCAACCAGCATTTTATATACACTCAGTTTAAAAACTTTCTGTGATATTATCATAAATGAGATTTATTCTCAGTGCTGAGAACATGATCAATTCTAAATATTCAATAAATGTGAGATTTATCGCAAAAAAGTAGGATTTGAGTTGAAAGCCTGCCTCTTAAAGATTTATTTGCTGTTATGAATGATCTGATTCCTGACTCATTAGCCAGTTCTTCGCAAAAAACGCGATAACAACGGGAATGGCGCATGCGTGATCAGGCACATTCAATTTAGAACTTAGTATTAACAATTATAGGCATCATTTGATATTCTCAAAAACATAAACTACACCGGCTTTGGATTTAGAATCAACACTCTCTGACGTTGCACCAACAACCAAACTCGTCCCCGCCTTATTCAGGCCGACAGCACCACCAAAACCAATTAAATTATCTGAAGGATTCAAAATCTCCATAGGTGTTTCCATATTCCACTTATCATTCAGATAGGTATACACATACACCCGGGAAGCTGCACCCACTGCCAGACGATCTCCCGCATCATTCAGTTCGAGAGAGCTACCAAAATATACGCTATTTGCCGGGGCCGAAAACTTAATGGGATTTTCTGTATCCCAGACCCCATTCCGGCGCTTATACAAATAAACCTCCCCATCTGTGGAGTTATAAAACTCTATCCCCACCGCTAAGCGATCTCCTTCTGCATTCAGGCTAAAAGCCCTACCCACGAATAGGTTATTTTCAGGGACCTTGAACTTAATGGGGTTCTCTCCATCCCAGATCCCATTTGTGCGTGTATACACATAAATCACGGGAGCATAATCACGCACCGCCAGACAGTTTCCCGCAGCACTTAGGTGGACCATCCAGCCAAACTCATAAGAATCCGAAGGGATCGGAATCGGAATGGGGTTTTTTGTATCCCAAATCCCATTCCGGCGCATAAATATACGGAACGGAGGGTAGGGTTTGCCCCCACCCACCAGACAGTCTCCCGCAGCACTCAAGCTGACATTCACACCAAAGTATTCAGGTCCTATCGGAAACACAACGGGATGTTTTGTATCCCAAACGCCCTTCGTGCGCGTATACACACAAACCCGCCCTTGGTTATAAGTGGGATACGGCGACATATTTCCCAACGCCAGGGTATCTCCCGCCGCATCCAGACTGACATCCCATGAAGATCTATAATATTCATCTTCAAACGCCTCAAACACAATCGGCTTACTTATATTCCACTCACCACTCTTCCGGCGCGTATACACACAGACTTGATTATTCATCCCAACCGCTAAGCAGTCTCCCGCTGCGTTCAGGCTAACAGAAGCACCAAAACGCTCATCTTCTTTAGGGAAGGAAGAAACAATGTGCGTTATCATAGTACGTTTCAAACCCAACACCTGCGTGATCTCCATCCGCTCCCACCGCGATAAACTGAAAAAATCCTCAAACTGAATCTGCCGAGCGGCATCCAATTTCAGATATCCTCCATCAAAAGAGAGCCCCCCTTCTGGTTTCAGTGATAGTGCTAAAGCCCCCTGATTAGAATTTAACCCGCCAGAATGCTGGGTGTTGAGGGTCAGTTTTCCTTTGTCATCTCGTTTCAGTCCTGCGGTTGGGCCATCACCCTGAACGCAATCAATGATTTCATATGCTTTATAGGCTTCATCAATCAAATGGGAAAAGGCTTCCGGCATGAGCCGGACACCTGACTTAAAACTCGCTTTCAATGAGTCAACGGTATTAATTTCTTTATCAGTCATCACATTTCCTCAAAAGCTGTATTAGACAGTCACCGTCACCTGTTTTCTGTTCTCTGTCTTCTATACGGTCATCAATTGATATTTTCAAAGATATAAACCGCACCGGCTTTGGATTTAGAATCGACACTTTCTGACGTTGCCCCAACAACCAAACTCGTTCCCGCCTTATTCAGGCCGATAGGTCCACCAAAACCATTTAAATTGTCTGAATTGCCTGAAGGGTTCAAAATCTCCATCGGTGTTTCCATATTCCACTTACCATTCAGACAGGTATACACATACACCCGGGAAACCGCTCCCACTGCCAGACGATCTCCCGCATCATTCAGTTCGAGAGAACCGCCAAAATATACGCCACTTGCCGGGGCCGAAAACTTAATGGGATTTTCTCTATCCCAGATCCCATCCGTTAGCGTATACAGATAAACCTCCCCATCCGGGGATTTATAAAAATCCGTACCCGCCGCCAAGTGATTTCCCTCTGCATTCAGGCTAAAAGCCCCGCTAAAACTAGATGATCCACCTTCAGGGTGACTGAACTTAATGGGATTTTCTGTATCCCAGATCCCATTTGTGCGTGTATACACATAAATCACGGAAATGCGATCACACACCGCCAGACGGTTTCCCGAAGCACTCAGGTGAGCAACCACGCCAAACTCATAAGCATCCGAAGGGGCCGGAAACAGAATGGGGTTTTTTATATCCCAGATCCCATTCCTGCGCATAAACAGACGGAACGGAGAGGTGTAACCCCCGGCCACCAGACAGTCTCCTGCGGCGTTCAAGCTGACATTCGCACCAAAACTTTCAGCAATCCGCGGAAACACAGTGAGATGCTTTGTATCCCAAACGCCCTTCGTGCGTGTATATACATGAACCACTTCGCGCCATATCTCTCCCAACGCCAGGGTATCTCCCGCCGCATCCAGACCGACACGCCATGAAGCTCTATCATATTCATATCCAGGTTCAGTATCCTCAAACACAATCGGCTTGCTTATATTCCACTCACCACTCTTCCGGCGCGTATACACACAGACTTTATGAGTCGACCCAACCGCTAAACAGTCTCCCGCCGCGTTCAGGCTAACCGAGTGACCAAAGTGCTCATCCTCTATGGGGAAAGGAGAAACAATGTGCGTTATCATAGTACGTTTCAAACCCAACACCTGCGTGATCTCCATCCGTGCACCCCGCGATAAACTGAAAAAATCCTCAAACTGAATCTGCCGAGCGGCATCCAATTTCAGATATCCTCCCCCATCAAACGAGAGTCCCCCTTCTGGTTTCAGTGATAGCGCCAAGGCGACTTGATTAGAATTTAACCCGCCAGAATGCTGGGTGTTGAGGGTCAGTTTTCCTTTGTCATCTCGTTTCAGCCCCGCGGTTGGGCCATCACCCTGAGCGCCATCAATGATTTCATATGCTTTATAGGCTTCATCAATCAAATGGGAAAAGGCTTCCGGCATGAGCCGCACACCAGATTTAAAACTCGCTTTCAATGAGTCAACTGTACTAATTTCTTTATCAGTCATCATATTTCCTCAAAAGCCGTATTAGACAGTCACCGTCATCTGTTCTCTGTCTTCTATACGGTCATCATTTGACATTCTCAAAGACATAGACTGCACCAGCTTCAGACACAGAACCAACCTTGGCTGAAACTGCACCAACCGCCAAACTCGTCTCCCATCTATTCAAACTAACAGCCTGACCAAAACCATTTAAATTGTCTGAATTGCCTGAGGGGTCCAAAATCTCGACAGGTGTTTCCATATTCCACTTATTATTTAGACAGGTGTACACATACACCCGGGAAGCCGCCCCCACTACCAGACGATTTCCCACATCATTCAGTTTGATAGCGCTGCCAAAATACGTTACGTCACTTGCAGGAGCTGAAAACTTAATAGGATATTCTGTATCCCAGATCCCATTCGTGCGCGTATACAGATAAACCTTTCCCTTAGTGGGGATATCATAATCTACCCCCACTGCCAGACGATCTCCCTCTGCATTTAGGCCAAAAATCCGATTAAAACTGGATGAACGATCTTTAGCAGCCATGAACTTAATGGGGTTTTCTTTATCCCAAACCCCATTCGTGCGTGTATACACATAAACCACGTTTATTGGATTATGAGAATAATCAACACGATATCCCGCCAGACAATTTCCCGAGGCACTCAGACAAACCTTGGTAAACGAGCTCATCAACTTAAAGGGGTTTTCTGTATCCCAAATCCCATTCGTGCGTGTATATATGTAGGACCAAGAGTCGCCCGCCACCGCCAGACAGTCTCCTGTGGCGCTCAAGCTGACATTGTGACCACCAGAGTATCCACGTTGATCTTCCAGCGGAAACACAATGGGATTTTTGGTATCCCAGGCACCATTCGTGCGCGTATACACACAAGCCTTCACTTTTTTATCACTAAGAAAGTTATCCACCAAGTATCCCACCGCCAGGCAATCTCCTACCGCATTCAAACTGACGTACCAGGAACTACGAGATTTATCTTGATCATCCTCAAACACAGCGGGAGCGTTTATATTCCACTCATCCTTCCGGCCCGTATACACACAGACTTTATTATCCATCCCAACCGCTAAGCAGTTTCCCGCCGCGTTCAGGCTAATAGAAGTGCCAAAATGTTCATTCGCTTTAGGGGAAGGAGAAACCATACGCGCCATCATGGTACGTTTAAAACCCAACAACTGCGTGATCTCCATCCGTTCCCACCGCGATAAACTGAAGAAATCCGCAAACTGAACCTGCCGATCGGCATCCAATTTCAGACGCCTTCCTCCATCAAAAGAGAATCCACCTTCTGGCTTCAGTGATAGGGCCAAAGCCCCCTGTTCAAGGTTTAACCCGCCAGAAAGGTGAGTGTTGAGAGCCAGTTTTCCTTTATCATCTCGTTTCAGCCCTGCGGCTGAGCCATCACCCTTACCGCCATCAATGATTTCATATGCCTTATATGCCTCATCAATCAAATGGAAAAAGGCTTCAGGTGCGGGCGGAACACCGGACTTAAAACTCGCTTTCAATGAGTCAACGGTACTCATTTCTTTATCAGTCATCATATTTCCTCAAAAGCCGTAATTAGACAGTCACTGCCACCAGTTTCTGTTCAGGGAAATTTAAACCCGCCACCCGGTTATTGAGAATGCTTAGTGCCCGCATTTAATAACAACTTGGCAATTTGTTTCTGCGTCTCCTCAGGAAGCAATTTAAAAGCTTGGGCCGAAACCGCTACAGTCCCATCCACCGACAACACCCCGGATTTATCCAGCATCAATCCCCCGTCGAGCTGTAGTTTTAACGCAAGCCCTTTCGGCTCCAACGCGATGCCATCACCAACCTTAACCGCCAAACGGTTGTCGATAACCTGCAACCCAACTCCCGGATGATAAGTTTGATCACTATCTCGCCAACCAAAAAGCTGTCGCCACAACATGGCCCAATCAATCAGTGAATAAAATGCCGCCTCAGTCGGGATCTTGCCAGGAGCGAAATGAGCACTAAGCTGGCTAACCGTTTCATCTGTTATCTCTTTTGCCATCGTTTTTTCCTCATTCAGCTAGTCGTAAAGGTAAACTTTCCCTTCTCCACTCTTCCAGCCACTGGCGCCAATCGCCAACGTATTGCCGTCACCGCTAAGACAAATGCCGGCACCAAATTTATGGTTTAATTCCCCATCCACTGCCAGTAATCTGCCCTGCGTAATCCATTGTTCATCCTGATAGCTAAACCACCATCCTGCACCGGTTTGCACACCTGTGTTATCTTTACCAACAGGTGTTGACACCACCAGTACCCGACCGTCACCACTCAAAGAGAGTTCGCTACCAAACCTTTCCCCGGCAGTCACCGCTTCTCTCAGTATCCCCATGGATTGCCATGCATTACGGTAACGCTGGTACAAATAGACCGCACCAACATTGCCCTTCTCTCCCGGACACCCTACCGCCAAAATATCGCCGCTATCGTTCAGGCTGAGACTGGTGCCAAAGCCGTCACTGCTGATGGTTAAAGGCGAAGTCACCGAATTGAGTGGCGGTCGCGGCTGCCAATATTCCCCGTGACGATGAAATACCGTCACTTCACCATTACCATTACGCCCTGTTGCTGCCACTGCCAAAGTTGAACCATCAGCACTCAAGCTAAGTTTGCCGCCAAACATATCGCCCTGTGCCGGAGAAGATAAGGTCAGACGTTCACCAAGCTGTGACCACTTCTCCCCGTCATACTGATAAAGATACACTGCGCCGCAGTTAGTCAATAAACCCGATCTCCAGCCATAAGAACCTACTGCTAATAGTGTGCCATCAGCGCTTAGGCCCACAGCGCAACCGAAATGCTGCTGAACATTCGCCTCACTAAGCCAAAGTTTGGCTGGTTTCTCCCACTCGCCATTTGACAATCTGCGATAAATAAACACTGAACCATGCCCGCCATCACTGTTCCGGTTATCAATGCCCACCGCGAGAACATTACCGTCTCTGCTCAGGCTGAGCGCTCTGCCGCCATAACCACTAACGTAATCAGCGAATTGCTGCCGCCAACCGTTATCGGTATAAGAAAATAGATATACAGGTTCCTTGCCTTCTGCCCCGCTAAGCGCGATAGTTTTCCCATCGCCGCTGACACTGACAACAGCACCAAGGTTTTTATTGTTACCGTTAGCCGGCAAATCAAACGCGGGCAACTGCACGTTACTCGCTGCCATCTCCCCAGCATGAATCAGCCAACGGTAAAGTTCTCTTTGTTGTTCCTCTGTAAAACTCTCAAACAATTCCAGCGACAATTTAAAGTCGGGGCGTAACCCCAATTCACCATTAATAAACTGTAAGCCGCTGTTCTTATCAATATTGACAGCAATTTCACGGTCTTCTCCGATACGCACCCCATCACCGGGATTCACTAAGAGTAAATTCACTTCATCCAGATCCCGGTTAAATCCTGCCCCTGGATTATTATCGATCTGACCTGGGTCCAGCCCAGCTAAACGCCGACCTTCCGCCGCTATTTGCACCAATTGAGTATAATTTTCACTTTTCGGCATGGAATATAATTTAAACCAGGATTTAACTTCCTCTTTATCCAACAAATTATTCTCGCTGGATGTAAATATCTTGTTGTGAGCCATTAATACCTCCAATACAGAATGACAAATAAATTAACGTTGTTACACGCCGTTTTATTCTTTTACTTTCGAGATAAACAATATTCTGGCTTTATCCCCCCTTAATGTTTCTCTTCATTCTAATTGGCCGCTTTATCGGTAAATTTTGCCGAATCGTCTGGCGTGGCAATATATTTACCGCCCTAACCGGGCATTCCTTCTCTGGGTACAAACAGCACCTCTGCAGCTTTTAGCTGTTCGTAGTCTTTCTTACTCCAGAAAAGTTCTTTATCGGCAAACTTCGCCAAATCGTCGGGCGTGGCAACATGTTTAATCCCCACACCACGTATTTTTTCTGCTGGTATAAACAACACCCTCACAGCTTCCATCTGTTTGTAGGTTTTCTCATTCCAGTAACCTTCTTCATCGACAAATTTCGCCAAATTATCGAGTGTAGCAACATGTTTAACGCCCAGACCAAGTGGAGCCTCTCCCGCTGGCGTAAACAGCACTTCCGCAGTTTTCATCTGCTCATAGGTTTTTTCATTCCAGAAGAGCGATTGATCGGCAAACTTCGCCAAATCTTCGGGTGTGGCAACATGTATCACGACAATATCTTCTTGATGTAGCGGCGGTTCAGTGGACATTATTTTCCCCCTATTAATAAAGTCAGACCTTGGTTATTTATAGCTGATACTGCCCTCGGCAGACTCGCTCCCGATAACACTTATTTAATATTTAACTTGACTACGTTATTCGTTTTTCGCACGAAAAAATCATCTATATTTAAGCATTATAGAAAAGTGAATTTTTGCCAGCTATTTAATAAGATTTTAATTGCTTTTTTTTAAAAACATCACATAAAAAGATATCGTTTAAACAATATTCCACTGGTATCGCAATAACCATTAATTTAATTAGATTTAAACTAATCAACCAAGAATTTTATTAAGATAACCATAATAATCAATGATATGTATAGATATTATATATTTATATTCATGGAAATAGCACTAATGTTTATTTCTCACCCAACGCATTAAACCCTGCGGCTAATACCTTATCCAAATAGCCAATATCCATACTGGTAATTCTTCACTTTCGACGAATATTGGCATTTTTCGCCGTTTCTACCCGAAGCAGATTCAGGCTCAGATGGAGCATACACGCTAATGTTAGATAATATTCGTGATCTCATCCTGTATAAACTGGTTACCACTCAAATACTAGCTGGCGCTCAAGTTGTGGATCCAGTAATGCTACATGTATACCAACTAACCTAACTCCTCTCCCCTTACGCCGAGAATCCCACGTATTCCGAGCAATGAGGAGTAGATCACCTAAATCTAGAACGGGGTAAATATGTTCATGAGTCGTCAAATGAAAATCATCAAATTTAAATTTAACTCCCTGACGAGAAATTTTTAGCTCGGAGTTGTATTTTTCAAGTCTTCTTATCAACTCTGGATATAGCTGTTCAATTATAGCTTCACACTCTTCCCATATGTGAATATCTTTTGGTAGCGTGATCTCAACACCAACGGATTTCCTTGGTACGTCTACACAAATAGAATTATCATCTAGTCCATGACAACGCTGCCAGATCATTAATCCAAATTTCCCTAATTCTTTGATAAAAGCCCCAAAGTCGTATTGTCTTACATCTGCACAAATTTTTAATCCCATATCTGATAGACGTTTTTCTGTTTTGGGACCAACTCCTGGAATTTTTCTCAGTGGCAACGATAAAACGAATTGATCAACTTGTTCAGGAGTTATCACAAATTGCCCATTCGGCTTATTCATATCCGAGGCAATCTTAGCAAGAAATTTAACAGGAGCGATTCCTGCTGAAGCGGTTAGCTTTAACTCTTCAAATATGGATTGCCGTATTTTTTGAGCTATCAACGTAGCCGAGCCATGACAACTACGGCACTCCGTTACATCAAGATATGCTTCATCTAGAGAGAGAGGTTCAATCAGATCGGTATATCGAGAAAATATCTCATTTACTTGAAGAGAAACTTCCTCATATATATTCATGCGCGGTGGGATGACTTTCAATTGAGGACACAATTTAAGCGCCTTTGCTGTTGGCATTGCACTGTGAATACCAAATTTCCTCGCGACATAATTAGCAGTACTAATGACTCCACGTTCTTCAATACTACCGCCTATGGCTATTGGCTTTTCCTTCAAAAAAGGATCATCCCGCATTTCTATAGCAGCAAAAAAGCAATCCATGTCTATATGGATGAATTTACGCATATGCAAACCTATTTCGATGAATACATAACTATTTTAACTAATAGAATTGCTTACAGCCTCATTTGAATCAAAATATGCAATCTGTCTGTCCAAAAGTGATAAAATAAATGCCACAATTAATGGGTAAATTCAAGTCCGAAGTACAGCAGTAGAGCACTTTTTTAATTCCCTGAATATCACTAAATATGACCTGTACCCCGAACACTCTTTTGGTCTGTTGCTTGATCTATCCTGATAATTTAACCTTCAGTCAGCTATTGGTTATTCAATTAGTCGAATTTGCAATATGCCTGCCTTATTACGTATCCATAAATACGTTTTCTTCCATTTATATCAGTATCTACGTACACCCCTTGCATCTCAGGGGCAAAGCATGGCAGCTTGTTTATGAGCTCCTCTAACACTAAGAAATAATCTAAAACAGCACCATCCCAAATCTCACCAGGAGCTATAGATACAATTCCTGGAGGGTATGGTAAAGCTTCTTCTGCCGCTATCCTGCCTTTTGCTTGTGCAATAGGGATAAAATCCACATACCCACGGATTAATTGCACATTAGCAGCATGGGGAGTAACAACTATACGAGGGAAGTGACGCTCTTTAAATATTTTTTGTTGGAGATATTGTATATTATAGCTGGCGTAAATATCATGCATTTCCTGACAAAGACGACCAATTGTATAACCTCTGTATTGGCTAATATTACTATTATATATAGCAGGCAAGACTTCAGATATCATGGAATCTTGTTCTACATGCTTTTCGAACTGAATTATTTTCGATATCAAATGTTGAATTTTTGCATTATTTACAGCAGGGGTCAGCAAAAAAGCAATTGAGTTAAGCTCGGATTTTTCAGGTATAACACCATTTTCTCTTAAGTAGTTTGCTAAAAAGATTGCGGGCACTCCTAATTTTTCATATTGCCCAGTTTCAGAGTCTATACCAGGTGTCGTTAATAGTAATTTACAAGGATCAAGTAAATATTGAGATTTGCCATAACCCTCAAATGTATGCCACTTCTCATCAGGATCAAAACTGAAAAAACGTAAGTCACTAGCAATTGTATTTGTATCGTAAGATTGCCATGGTTTATTGTCAACGCAAGGTGGTACAAACGGTTTTACCAATTTACATGATGAAAATATAAGCTTACGTGCTTCAATTCCAATTCGTACGCATTCCCCCCACATTTTTTCACCATACCCATTCGAATGAATTTTGGCATTAATATCTAGAGCAGCAAAAAGAGGATAAAATGGGCTTGTAGATGCATGAAGCATAAACGCATGATTAAAGCGTCTGTGCTCGCAATATCTACTTTGCAGTTTTATGTGCTCATCTTTTTTGTGAATCTGTGATGTTTGCGAAAAACCGGCCTGCTGCTTATGCACTGACTGAGTGACTATGATTCCTGGAGAGTTTTCATTTAAATCTAATAACAAAGGGGAGCAATCTTTCATGAACGGAATAAATTGTTCATATCCCACCCATGCAGAATCAAACAAAATGTAATCACATAAGTGCCCTATTTTATCCACGACACTGCGCGCATTATACACGCTTCCATCATAAGTACCTGCTTGTATAATTGCTAATCGGAAAGGTCTTTTTATGTTTACTTTATCTGAGGATACCTTGTCAATTAACTGCCGCAAGTAGCCTTCATCAAAGCAATGTTCTGGTATACCTCCGATAAGCCCAAATGAATTTCTCGCAGCTTCTAAATAGATTGGAGTCGCACCTGCTTGTATTAATGCTCCATGATAACAAGATTTATGGTTATTTCTGTCAAATAACACAAGATCTCCTGGTGCAAGCAGAGCATTGGTTACTACTTTATTCGCAGCTGAAGTACCATTTAAAACAAAATACGTCTTATCCGCATTGAATACTTTTGCTGCGTGTTGCTGTGCTGCATCAGGTGCTCCCTCATGAGTCAAAACAACTCCAAGAATGGGATCTGCATGAGGAACATCTGCTAAAAAAATATTCTCCCCTAAGAAATCTGTAAACTTTTTACCCGCTGGATGTTTGCAAAGAAAATCGATTCCTTGATGACCAGGGCAAGCAAGGGTTATATTACCTTTAGAAATATATTGTGTTAGTGTCTTAAAAAATGGAGGAAGCAACTCATCTTCGTATTTCTTAGCAAAGGTTTCCAATTGAGTGCTATAGGAAGATATACTTTTACTACATTCACTGAATACGCCCGTTAAACTTGGCAATATGGATTCATCTATCTCATCCTTATTTTTGACTACAGCAAATATAGGAATATCTAAGCCGCTTTTAACTATATCACTGACTCTTTGCATAGAAAGGTCTTCATAAGACAAAACTATTGCAGCTATTTCACTAAAATCACGTACCTCATTGATACTTATCATTTCCCTATTAGTCTCAAATTGAATAGCTACATTTTCACTTATTGCTATTCTAAAATCATACATCATACTCATTATCCTTCCCCTTTAACCTAGAGATAACTAATCTAGCTGACATTGCAATAAAAAGAGCCATTATTGAAAACGAAAATCCGCCACTTATGACAGAAAATAACCCTGATACCACTCCAGAAACAGACTCACATGTATTAGCGATCGTGGAGTACAATCCATAATTTTTACCAACTTCATTTTCCTTTGATAGTGACTGTATATTAGTAATTATAGATATATCTACAATGGCCCCAGAGAATCCAAGAAATAATGCAAAAATAATTAAAAGCACAAAGCTGAATTTTATAACCAATGAAACAATCAGAAAGAAGAATCCATATATCATCCAAGATTTCATTACCTGCACCGGGGTTGAATTTTTGATTATACGTGTATAAAAAAATCCACCTAATACAGTTCCCATAGCTATTATTGAAAATACATATCCAACAAGTTCCTCCTTTTTATAAATATCAATAATTGAGGCTGGCAAGACATACCTCAATAGTGCCGCTGTAAATAATACGCATGCAGAAGTTCCAATTATTACCATGAATAAATTTTGATTATTTCTCCGCATATCTATGATACTATCTCTGGTATCATAAATAATTCTCGAAACAGAAAACTCCTCTCTCCCATGAGGCTCATTTCTTTTTAAAGAAAATAAAAAAAGCACTGAAATAAAATATGTTATACTATCCATTAAAAGAACATATGATTTATTACCCATAGCAATTATTATGGAACAAGCCAATGGACCAATTATGGATGCTAGATCTTCGATCACTTGAAATAGACTATTACCTTTTGGTAAATTTTTCTTCTCTAGCATTTCAGGTAAATATGCTCTAAAACTAGGCTGAAAAAGGCTTCTCCCTATTGTCATGAACATAGAACAAACGATGAGAATGTATATATTTAAAAAATCATTTAGATAAGTTATGAATAATATAAACGTGATGACACAGCGTAATATATCACTGAGTATCATATTATTCTTTTTCGGAAAAACATCCGCAAGCCACCCCCCCACAGGTCCAAAAAATAAGTATGGAATAAACCTAAAGAAATATACTATCCCTATATACATAAAATTGAATGACAGCAACTCAATTGCGATAATTGCAAATACAACATCATGCGCAAAATCACCTATTTTTGATATTAAACTAGATAAGGATAGAGGTAGTATTCTTTTGTTAAAAATGACATTCTTCATGCTATACTCTTATACATTTAAACCGGCGGAATATATTATTTCTTTCTTCGACAAAAATTTCCCAGGAGTTTTTAATTCCTCATGAACAATTTTTTTGAGTATAGCTTGCTCTGCCTCAGGCATAAGATAAAACATAATATTACTGTACCAATACCAACCTAATTTTGTTAGTCTAAATGAATGTGTATCATCTACAATTAAGCCAGAGTCGATCAATTCATTAAGCCGGTCATATAGCCGCTCGGGAACTAGATTCATTTTAATCTGTGATTTATCTGCATACCCATGATAAGGTAATCTCAATATCAGAGGCTTCATTTCATCTAATAATTCATCATGCTGGCTGATTTTACACAGATAAATATTTTTATTCATTGAATCAATATATTTTTCTCTACCTGTGGTGTTAGTTATAACGTGCCCCCGTAGAGAAGATATGGCATTAATGCCAAAACCGAGAAAATCATGATCTCCATATCCATATACATGTTCATGATAAATAAAACTATAATTATCAGTGACCACTTGATCCGTAATATTCGATCTCACATAACCATGTCCATTATGAGGCATGAAACCTTTACTTCTCATGTGTAAATCAATTAATAATTTCATTGAGAATTTTCGTGTAGCAGATGTAATGTTATCTGTATAATCACGAACAGACTTATGAAGTTTAGATGATGTGACAACATTATTTATTGGATATATATCAACATTACTTAAACCCAGCTCAATAGCTTTATCTAGGTCAGAAATAATAACCTCTTCATCCTCACCATGCATTCCATATATTATATCACATAAAACATAATCAAAATTCGAAACCAATAAATGTGAAGACTTTTCAATTGTATCTATTGACGCTGTGAGATTAAATAGTTCTCTCCACGTAGGATCCATTGTTTGCAAACCAAATCGAGTATGTGTAACGCCTATTTCTTTTAAAGCATCAATTCCCTCCCTAGTTACACTATTTATGCTAAGCTCGAAAGAGAATTCTTGTAGAGAGGATAAGTCAAAATATTTCTTAATAGTTTCACCTATATCGATAATATTTTCAGGCGATAATAATGATGGGGTTCCGCCTCCGAAAAATATTGCTCGTATAGGAATTGCCTTATAGTCAATAAATCTACTTTTATACTCTACTTCATTGATAAGTGCTTTTACATACCTGTCTATCACTTCATGGTTTTTGTATAGTCCCTTGGTGAAGGGGCAAAATGTACAGATAGATTCATAAAACGGAATATGGAAATAAAGAGCTCTCGAACTGACCTCAGAATTCGCATTTCCTAATATCCTTGATATGGAGTTTTCATCTCCACTAAAGGAATTAAATGTTTGATTTGGAAAGAAAAAATTGTATATAGGAAATTTATAATCGAACTTAATTATTCCATTATTAATTAATTTCATAAATAAATCATCCTGTTGTTAATGGATAGGTATCTAGACTACTCCCTCTTTGCAAACCACGAACAGTAAATCTTTTACTATCCTTGAAAAACTTTTCTATATCGTTATGTATACATGTATCTTGTTTTCCACAAGTGTAAACATCAATGCTTATGTAGTTTGTCTCGGGATATATGTGAAATGATAGATGTGATTCAGAAAGAAGGAATAATCCAGTGACACCTTCCCCCCCATCGGTAAATTTATGACAGAGATGACCTATTATTCTGAAGCCAGATCTCTTTAGCGCTTCATAAAAAAAAGTGTTCAATGAATCCGCATCAGATAATATCTCATTATCATGCAAGACAATATCCCAGACATTGTGAAATCCACGATCGTCCAATTTGAGAGCCCCTGTTGATAATGAATAATAAGATAGACAAGTAAGGGAAGCACTAGCTTCCCTTACCTTTTATTACCACATGCAGAGACCTTGCAGGTCGCAATCATTAATATCTACTTCAAAAAGTTCCATTGCTGATTCCATGATACTTTTCCTCACAATAATTTGGTTAGTGTACCACTTCATTATTAGCCCTAATGCTTGAGCTGAATGAATCGTATGTTAGGAAATTGTCAATGTCAAAGAAGAAATATCATTTTTCAATTTATTTATTTTATTTTTCGATCCTAATCACGTCCAACTTATCAATCAGGGCAATAGCATGAGTATTTATTTCTTGCCAAACATATTAACTCCAGCATCTAATACCCTATCCAAATAGCCAATGTCCATGCTCGAAATTCTTCGTTTTCGGCAAATACTAGCTGTTTTGTCGTTTCTACCAGAAGTATATTCAGGCTTAGATGTCGCATGCACGTCAATATTTCAGAGGAATCTCCCTTGCGGGGGAGACAGAGATCTTCCTTCATGGAGACATCAAAACCCTGTGTAACCGTGCTTCTGTCCTCCAGTGGCTCCGGAACAGCAGCCGCAAAGTCGGCGCGACTGTGTTCCGCTGAACTGATGTAGTAATGATAGTCAAGTGACTCTTTTCCTATTTTATCAATATAATAACTCATTGCTGCGTCAATGCTTTTTAAGCCTTCCCATTCAGGAAACTTATTGCCACATAATGAAAATATTTTATTTTAATTATTAAAAAAATATAGCATACATATTTATTTTTCGCGTAGATACACTATAGGCATCAATATATTCCCTGCCTATAACTCTATCATGTGCAATGGAAATTTCATTGCCGTCACATTTTACACCTGATGCTACAATGAAATAATAATTCCTTTTATTTTTTCTAAATTGAAGTTGTAGTCCCGATATCTGAAACATATTTTTTTATTAAAGTTCTACCTACACTCTGACTGATACGAAAATTTCTCCCATCAGCGTTAGCAATTCGGGCAGCATATGGATGTTTTAACCGAACAGGGCGGCTATGTCCCCAACAACTCATCCGATTACATCGGTGCTCCTCGTTTGTCTGGAAATGGGGAGGTTATTACTCTTATTGAATTAGACCCAGAGAAATATGAATCAAAGGTCATCAAATTCAATTTAACCATACTTGGCAATCTGTTAACTGCTATAGATCGTTACATTGAGGAAAACAACCACCATAAAAATCGTTCTGCTTTTCTAGCTGAGTTAACTAGAAAAGAAATGGCTCATCACTAACGAATTAGGGCGGGAAACTGCTCTAAACATAAAAACCTCCACAACAGCATCTGATTTGATATTTGCTTATCGTTAATAAAATACTGTTATCACTGATAGTCTTCGATATATCCCGGCTGGAATAATTGCCATACCGATTTTGCAGGTTCCGCACAGAAATTAGAAATCAATTAATTTTGATGACTAAAAATGACTATTAATGTCGAAAGATGATTATAGCAAGCCATTTTGGAATAAATGGCCTGCTATTCTATTGATACCGCTATCCGTTACCACCAATGGTCGCGGTCATACGAATTTGACGGTTATCACTGATTTCAAGATTAGATAAAACCACTAATTGAGGCAAAGTCCTACGTAAGAAACGCGATAACAGCGGGCGTAATGCATGATTGACCAACAGCACCGGAGGCGCGCCCAACATTTCTTGGCGTTGCAGTGCTTCCGTCGCTTGCCGTTGTAAGTTATCCGCCAATCCCGGTTCCAGACCACCGCCATTTTGTAATGCCTGAATTAACAAGCGCTCAAGGCCCGCATCCAATCCGATGACCTGAATTTCCTGCGCGCCGGGGAACCATTGTTGAGCAATTGCCCGGCCAAGCGCGATTCTAACCAAAGATGTCAATTCATAAGGATCAGTTTGTCCAGGTGCATGTTCAGCCAAGGTTTCAATAATTGTCCGCATGTCTCGAATCGGCACTTGTTCGGACAACAAATTTTGCAGCACCTTATGCAAGGTTGTCAGATTAACAACATCAGGAATAAAGTCCTCGGTCAGTTTAGGCATCTCTTGGCTGACGCGCTCAAACAGTTGTTGAGCTTCCTGACGACCAAATAACTCATTCGCATATTGCGTCAACAGGTGATTCATATGGGTCGCAACCACCGTACTGGCAGCAACCACCGTGTATCCCTGAACCTGAGCTTGCTCTCTGAGGCTATCATCAATCCAAACCGCAGAGAGGCCAAAAGCAGGATCTTTCGTGATATCACCTGGCAATTCCCCCACTGCACCACCGGGGTTAATCGCCAGCCAGCGCCCCGGATGCGCTTCACCACGACCAATTTCTACCCCTTTCATCAGAATACGATAGCCCGCTGGGGCCAGTTCAAGGTTATCCCGGATATGAACTACCGGCGGTAAATATCCCATCTCCTGAGCAAATTTCTTACGAATTCCGCTGATCCTCCCCAGTAATTCACCATTCTGGCGAAAATCAACCATCGGAATCAGACGATAACCCACTTCCATACCCAAAGGATCTTCAAGCTGAACATCTGACCATGAAGCTTCTGATGTCTGTTGCTGCTCTTCTATTTTTGGTTTTTCTGCATTTATCGTCGGCGCATCAGTACGGCGATATAGATACCAGCCAAGACCAGCTAATGCCGCGGTAAATAACAGGAAAACAAAATTGGGCATTCCCGGTACCATGCCCAACAATCCGAGAACACCCGCACTCAACATCATCACTCTGGGATTGTTGAACAGTTGAGTCACCATCTGCTGACCAACGTCCTGATCCGTTGCTACGCGAGTCACAATCACACCCGCCGCAGTAGAAATAATGAGAGCAGGTAACTGTGCAACCAAACCATCACCAATGGTTAACAGGGTATACGCTTCTCCCGCATCCCCCAGACTCATACCATGTTGGGCCACACCAACAATTAAGCCGCCAACGACGTTGATAACCAGGATCATCAATCCCGCAATCGCGTCGCCGCGCACAAACTTACTGGCACCATCCATCGAACCATAAAAATCCGATTCTTGCGTCACTTCAGTACGGCGTTTCTTCGCTTCTTCTTCACCAATTAATCCAGCATTTAAATCGGCATCAATTGCCATCTGTTTACCCGGCATACCATCCAGCACAAAACGGGCGCCCACTTCAGCAATCCGCCCTGCACCTTTAGTAATGACCATAAAGTTAATCAATACCAAGATGATAAATACCACAATACCGATAGCAAAGTTGCCACCAACCAGAAAATGGCCAAATGCCTCTACAACGTGCCCGGCTGCCGCAGAACCTGTATGCCCTTCCAATAAAATGATACGGGTTGAAGCTACGTTAAGAGATAAACGTAATAACGTGGAGAACAGCAAAATGGTCGGAAATGCGGCAAAATCTAGCGTACGCCGGGTAAACATCGCCACCAGCAACACCATGATTGATAGCGCTATGTTAAACGTAAACAGTAAATCAAGCATGAATGGCGGCAATGGCAATACCATCATCGACAAAATCAAGAGGATCAATACCGGCCCGGCAAGCATTTGCCATTGCGAGCCTTTCATATTGCTCGGTAAACGAAGTATAGAGGCCAAATTAGCCATGACGATTATTTTCTCCAGCAAAATCCAGTGCTGGCGGCACTGGCAGATTTTCAGGTTTCTTCGGCTTCAAGCCGCCTTCCCGTTTCCAACGTTTCAATTGGTAGACCCAAGCAAGCACTTCCGCGACTGCCGCATAAAGTGTCGCGGGGATCTGCCCGCCAATTTCACTATGGCGATAAAGTGCTCTGGCAAGTGGCGGCGCCTCAAGTAATGGAATGCGGTTTTCTGTACCTATTTCTTTAATCCGTAATGCAATAATCCCCGCCCCTTTCGCTAATACTTTTGGCGCACTCATCGCTTTTTCATCATATTTCAGCGCAACAGCATAGTGAGTTGGGTTGGTGACAATCACATCCGCTTTCGGTACATCCGCCATCATACGCTGACGAGCAGCCGCCCGTTGTTGCTGACGGATACGCGCTTTGACATGTGGGTCCCCCTCTTGTTCTTTAAATTCATCCTTTATTTCCTGCCGGGTCATTCTCAGTTTTTTCAAATGGCTGTATATCTGATAAACAACATCGAAAGCCACCATCGGTATCAACATGAAAACCACCACATAACCGGCGAATATCAGCATTTGCATAGCATCATCCAGTGCCAACAGTGGCGGTTGAGCGATGAGCCGTAACATGGCAGGCCAGTTCATCCAAAGGAACAAAGCAGCACCAATACCGACCAATCCCGCTTTAAGTAGTGCTTTGAATAATTCCGCCAACGCATTCATTGAAAAAATACGTTTCAGGCCAGAAATGGGGTTTAATTTTTTTGGATCAAATTTGATGGATTTGGTACTGAACACTAACCCACCCAATAGCGCCGGAGCACTTAATGCAACTAACACTAATCCAGCAAAAACTGGCAGCAGAGCCAAAACAGCCTGTTGCAGCAACCTGCCAATCTGTTGAACCATCTGCTTATCATTGCTGACCATGCTGTGATCAAAGCTAAACCCTTCAAACACCATCAACGACAATTCATGCGTCATTGACTGACCACTCATCCAGAGCAAACTTAAACCACTGGTCAACATCAAGATAGAACTCAGCTCTCTGGAACGGACTATTTGCCCCTCTTTTCGCGCTTTTTCCCGCTTATGGGGCGTGGGTTCTTCTGTTTTCTCAAGATCGCTATCTTCAGCCACGGCTTTCCTTGTCAGATTTTCAAACGCTATCGATCAGAAAATATGGAATCAAATGGCGGTTAGCATGACAAAAGAGAAAAAATCCGATGGCTGGAACAATGAGAAATTTGACCGGGTATTTGCGGGATAGAGCTAGCAGCAAAAAATTCGATTTTATTTTCATTAATTTCTGAACTTTTCTATATCTCCTTAACTCAAATATATTGCATTACCGATCAATTATTACCTTTTAAGTGGTAGCGATATGGTAATTATTTTAGTTAAACAAACGATTAATGTGGTTAGTCAAAGGGAAAGTGAAGCAGATGGCAATAGGGTATTACCTGCTGGTTGGTGACAAAACCACCTGTGGCGGACAGATTATTACGGGTGATCACACCATGACATTTAATGGGCGAGCAACCGCGCGTGAAGGGGATAAAGTCACCTGCGGCAAGCATCCCGGTACTTATATGATTGTCGGCGGCATATCAGATATGTTTGATATGGGGCAACGATTAGCCGGCACATTGGATAGTGTCAGCACCTGCCCTTGCCGGGCCCGGTTTATTAACTCAGTTATGGACAGCTACGAGAAGCAGGAACAGCCTCGCCAACAAGCGGTAACACCTGCTTATACGGCGACGCAAAACTTCTCATCACCAATGAAGGAAGCAACAACAGTTCAGTCCAATCCTCCACCGGTGACACAAGTGCCGCCTCCACCGATCCCGGTATTTGCCAAATCTCGTCAACGGGGCAAAGGCTGTACCGACGCCGGTACGGAGACTGAACCGGCAAATAATTTCGGTAGGATGGGGATATATCAGGTTCTATCATCGCCCACCCCTGTCACGGAATCAAAGCCTGAACAGCCTCCGCAAGGCAAAAAACACCCGCCAGAACCGGATAAGCCACAGGATAAAAAATTACCGTGGTATAAACGGTGGTTTAGTGACAGCAAAGGTAAGGCCGAAGCCGCTGCGACTGTTGTAGCGGCAACGACCCGCAGTGCGGTAGCGGATGGCGAAGCGCTGGTGATGCGTTTCATTGGCGGTGGCGTTACCAGTGCCGGACGTTGGCTGGCGGCACCGAATCCGTTGACAGTCGGGTTAATGGGGTTGTTTTATTCATCGGGGTTAAATGAAGGCGAGGAAGATTACTTAAACCAATATCATCTTAGTGAAATTGCCAGTCAGTATGGTAAAGCACCGACCCGTGTCCGTTTTCGCTGGATCAGAGATGAAAAAAGCGGCAGGATGACGGTTCAGGGGTATCACGTCAGCCCAGAAAGTGGTCTGGATAAAGTGCCGGTTCGTATGATGAAACGGAATCCAGTCACCGGTAATTATGAGTTCTGGGAACCAGGAGAATATCGGCCAACGATTTTATGGACACCAAACGATCAGGAATTCAAAGTTCCACCCCATACCGGGAATGAGGAACAGCCGTTTATTCCGTCGCAGATAACCGTATTGCCGATCCCGGATAAAGTCGGCAGCGATATTGAATCGTTGCCAATGCCGGAAGAGAAGGATTTTCGGGATTATATTCTGGTATTTCCAGCCAATTTAGGCATTAAACCGATCTATGTGATGTTTAATACCCCTCGAAATCAGCCAGGAACAGTAACTGGTCGGGGGCAAAAAATCGAAGGCAACTGGTTAAGTCTCGCCGGACAAGATATGGGAGCTCCCATTCCTAGCCAGATAGCAGATAAATTACGAGGGAGAACATTTAACAACTTTGATGATTTCAGAAGGGCATTTTGGAAAGAGGTTGGTAATGATCCTGAGTTGTCTCAGCAATTTAATTCACATAATAAAGAGTTTTTAAAAAAGAGTTACTCTCCATATTCACCACGACAGGAACACATTGGAAATCGAGAAAAATATGAGATCCATCATGTTAAATTTATTAAAGACGGTGGTGAAGTCTATAATCTCGATAACCTTCGTGTAACAACACCAAAAAGGCATATCGAAATTCATTCAAGCAAAGGTGGAATAAAATGAAGCTAAATAAAAAGTTAGAAGATTATACAGAAGCTGAGTTTTTAGAATTTGCCAGAAAAGTATGCAATGCAGACTATGCGACGGAAGATGAAGCTAATGTTGCAGTTCAAGATTTTATCCGTTTATCAGAGCATCCAGATGGTACTGATATCCTTTTTTACCCATCGTCTGGTCAGGATGATTCTCCTGAAGGAATAGTGAAGCAAATCAAAGAATGGCGAGCCAAAAGCGGTAAACCTGGCTTTAAAAAATAGCAATTAAGTCAGTGATAAAAAGGATTTTTATAATCCTTTTTATCACGGTTAAGTAAGGTTAATACCTCACACAGCTATCATATTGGTATTGAATCGTTGCCAATGCCGGAAGAGAAGGATTTTTGGGATTATATTCTGATACTCCCCATCCCGAATATGCCGCCGGTGTATGTGTATTTGAGTAAACCGCCGGTGAAATTGTTTGAGGTGGATTTGTATAGTAATTTTGCGGGGAGACCAAGAAATGGGATGCATGCTGATCATATGCCTTCGGCTGCTGCGGTTCGGACAAAATTGAAAGTGTTATATCCTGATTTAGATAAGGATGAATTAAATCTTTTAGCAAAAGATGTTGCAGCAATTATCATTCCAGCAGAGGTTCATCAAAAATTCAGTACAACCTATGGTGGTCGAAATTCCCAGACTCAAATAGAACAGGAAGCACAAAACTTAAGAGCAGCGTTAGATCGTGATTTTAATACTATAAAACCAGCATTGAAGAACTATGGAGCAACAGAAGAGCAGTTAGAAGAAGCTCGATCTAAGATGCATAAGTTAAACCATGAGAAGGGGTTATATTAATAATGGCGGTTAATGTTGAAGCGTTAATTAATAGTTTAGGTAGAACTTATCAGGAAATTTATAGTGAAGGATTAATTCCTTATAAAACAAAGCCTAAAGGAGAACTAGGCTGTGATTATATATCATTGGATATGATAGTAGGTAAGGCAGCTAAAACTCGTAGAATTGATGCGGTTGTAAACGAAATTCTTTTAAACTCCATCATGTAAAACCGGTTAAAGATGGAGGAGCTGTTTATGATCTAGATAATCTACAAGTGGTTATACCAATACGACATATTGGAATGTATTCTGGTAAAGAGGAAAAATGATATGGAATTGAAAAATAAGATAGAATTATATACAGAGGATGAATTCATTGAATTTATGGAAGAAATTTTCAAAGAGAATATTGCAAGAACAGATGAAAGGTTAGACGTATTACTATCTCATTTTGAGAAAGTGACAGAATACCCAGAAGGAACAGACATTATTTACTATGCTACTTCTGACAATGAATGTAGCCCTGAATCAATAACAAAAAAAATTAAAAAATGGCGAGCCAAAAATGGTAAACCGGGCTTTAGAAAATAACAGATGATTGGACCGAACTATACCTTCTAGAAAATGACTAAAACGCTCGCTTTTGCCAATATCCAAACGCAAGCGATGCAAACAGTTCAGTCATATATTACCCCTTAAGTGGGATTTGAGCTTTTTGTAGAGTGCGTCGGGTGCCAGATCAACATCATTCGGCCAACACACTGCGCCACACTCATCAACACGCGCTTGGGCAAAGAATTCCTGCTCTTTCAGTGGCTCGAACATGGGTCCGAACAACCGATCCGCGATGCACACCTCTCCATAGGTGCCATCATCGAACGTCACCGCCAAGGTGTATTCTGGCTTTATTTCCACTTTCGTTACTCTGCGCATGATAATCTCTCCAGTGGTTCAATCTTGTTGAGAGGCGGATTATGGTTAATACATCCAGATCAAGATGTCAAAAAATTCACTGATAATTGGCATTTGTAATGGCCTGAGAAACAATGATAATACTATTCACCGTAGCATTAAGATTGACACTACTCAACCATTAAATACGAGATATAAATATCGAGAAAGGGAATCCTTTAGTTGGTTCATCAATCCCCAAATACGGATACCCAATATTTCCCAGACAGAACATTCACGACACTGTAGTGTGCAAGGATTAATGTTAAATGTGTTAGAGGGACAGATAGCTTATTATCTCAAAGAGAACAGTCACTGAATATTTCCTGCTTAGAAATGGATATGTTAGTAACGGCTTAACCAGAACTCAGGTTATTTAAGTTAATTTCCATCCGAAAACTCATTACCACCACTCATTGAAATTATTTTCCAATCTAAATGTCACATTAAAATGATTTCAATAGTCATTCCAACCTTTATTATTACAATAGCATATTATCTCTAATATATTTCTCCATTTTATTTTCAGTAAATTTAATATTTCATAGGCTAGTACCTGATCCCCTTCATGAGATGCTCATATCATCTTTTTATCACTCCAATGACTTATCCTGATTTATAATTACCTTCATGAATATCATAGCATTCTCGCAACTCACCAAGCACTAGCACATGTTTAATTCAATTTATCCCAAGTTAAACCTTTAATTCCTCTGGCGTTCCTTCTCTATATGGCACCAGTGTAGTCCTATCTTGCGAATCAACCGCACAATGATTATTACCGACAACAAGCATAACCAAATCGCTGGTTGCTTTAATCGCGTGATCTATTTCTCCATTCACAAAATAACAAACTCCAGGCTCTATTTTATGCTTTTCACCCGCATAAATAACATAACCCGTTCCTGCGAGGACAAATAAGATATGATGCCCTGAGTGAGTATGATTCTGCATCCCCTCATCTTTGCTGAAACGAATTAGATCAGCACCAAAGCCATCAAACGAAACTAATCCCTCGCCCGTTCCCATACTGTTAACCATTTTATGATTTCTGGCCATTGTATCGACAACAAGGTGTTCACCATTCCAGTGACAAAATCTATTTTTAATAAATTCCATATTACCTTCCTTTTATCTCTACAAATAAAATTTTATTTTAAAGTGACTATCATCTCTCTTGGTTAATTGAATTATACCCGTCATCTTTCAAGTTGCCTCTTTGTTGGCTGCACTCTCTCACCCCGGTCACATAGTTCTCTATGCTCCCGGGGATTCGCTCCCTTGCCGTCGCGATCCATCTTGAAATCCATTGGGTATAACATTATCTCTCTAGCAAATAAAAAAATATTTCCCAGTAAAATTTCAATCATCACAAAATAATATCGACAAAGAAATTAACTGGCTATTAACAATATATCAAATAGAAATATGTAATTCCATAGTAGTATTTTACAAAAGCTCACTCTGTGACAACAATCACTGTAAAACTCTTGTTTTAAATTTCTTTGTAGAAGATAACCCCGATTAAAAATAACATCAGACAAAAGTCAGATTAATTATATTGTTAAATCAGGACAATAATGGAGTTAATTAAGTTGATATTAACTCTCACTAAAAATAACTATTTCAGAGATATGAAAATGCGATTTTTTATTTTAGTTTATTAAACAAATCACGTTCCACATTAATCACCCAAACATCAAATCCTCTAACATCTCACGCAAAATATTCCTTTATTCACTGCTCACCTCTTATTACAGAGGGTGAACAGCATAAGTTGTGCCTCAAAGAAACCCCACGACCTCTGGCGAGATTGTGGGGTTTTTACCATGCTCTCTGGTTTTCCTGTCCCGCTTCACTGCCTACTGTTTTGCAACCACGGATTCATTGTGAGGTAACCAGTAACGTCGATGTTCAAAAGCATATTTGGGCAATCGAATACGCAACGGTTTCTGCCCGGAAGGCCAGCAAGTACGCCAATCTATATCTTGACCTCGTAACCATAAAAATCGAGAGTCGTCTTCTGCCATATGAAGCCATTGATGATCTTCTTTCGTTGCAGTAGACGAAGCAAAATCCCGTAACTGCTTCAAAAGATCCTGCCGTGATGTTGCAACAAACAGTGCCCGATAGGATAACGCTGCCCTGCCAAACTGTAATGTCCAGCTAACCGCTGGCAGTTCAATGCTTTCATCGTTCTCGATAAAATCCCCTAGCATAGCCACCATTTTTTGTAACGATGCCTGGCTATTAGCCGAGATGGGATAATAATACCCCTCCAAATTGGCTTTAATCTGTTGCTGCGCTTGGGTTGGTGCCTCCTCTAAAATGACATGGGAATTGCTGCCTCCCAATCCAAAAGAGCTGAGTCCTGCGAAACGCTTTTGCCCTGCCCCCACTCGCCAAGAATTTTCCTCTGTAGCCAGTTGTAAACGTGAATCCACACTATCAATTTCAGGATTCAAACGCTGAAACGCAGCGCTAGGTACAATAGATTTATGCTGCAACATTAATAAAACTTTAACGATGCCAGCTAACCCCGCAGCGCCTTCTAAATGCCCAATGTTGGCTTTTACTGAACCAATATAGCAAGGTTGTAGCGTTTCTCCTGATTCATCACGATTAAAGATCTCATTAAGCGCATTAAACTCTATAGGATCACCCAACGAGGTTCCCGTTCCATGTGCTTCAAGGTAACTGATTTGTTCCGCAGAAACGCCAGCCTGTAGCAAGCAATCTTTAACCAACGCAATTTGCTGCTCAGGGTTAGGTGAAGTCAGTGAATTAGCGCGTCCACCATGATTGACCGCCGATGCTCGAACGTATCCATAAATCGGATCCCGATCCTCTAATGCCTGTTTTTGCGTTTTCAAGAATAGACAGACAGCCCCTTCACCACGGACAAAGCCATTAGCATCCGCGTCAAAAACCCGACAACAGCCATCTTTAGATAACATTCCCGCCCGGTAATAAGCAGCCATGTTGAATGTGTTGCTCAATAGGTTAACGCTGCCAACTATCGCTTGTTGGCATTCCCCAGAACGCAATGAATTCACCGCTTGCGTCAGTGCCGTCAATCCACTTGAACACGCGGTATCAATTTGCAAACTTGGGCCAATAAAGTTGTAATAAAATGACAATCTGTTAGCCAGAAGGCAATTCAGTGTCCCTGTCGTTGCATAAGCATTTGCCATCGCCATATCGGCCGCAACCAGTTCACGATAATCATTACTGCACGAGCCAATAAAAACACCGGTCTTTGATCCTGAATAACCCAGCGGATTGGCACCGCTATCTTCGATCGCTTGCCAGGTCAGCTCTAATAGCATTCTCTGTTGCGGATCCATCATGGCCGCCACTCGCGGAGAAATGCCAAAGAATGGCGCATCAAAACCATCAATACTGTCAAGCAACCCGGCCTTTAAGGCTTTTTTCGGCAACGGAATGACGTAAGGTTTCCCGGATGCAAACCGCTGCTCGGGAATCTCTTCTATCACACTGCGCCCAGATCTTAAGATCTCCCACATCTGCTCTGGAGAATCTTCCGCCCCAGGAAGTCGGAAAGCCATGCCCACAATAGCAATAGGCATCTGTTTCGTATCTCCCGCGCTACTTATCGAGGGAGTAATGGAACTTAAATGCTCCAACAAGGCAGATTTAGCTATCCGTTGTTCATCCGAACTAAGCGAATGATATATGTGGTGCAGATTATCCATGCTTTCCTCCTTCTATGAGGCGCTGTAACCTTAATGCTGCTTCACCATCAAGACTACGCATCGCATTAATAAAGTCATCTAAGGAATGTTTATTCTCAGTCAGCTCAGTTTTGGCAGTGTCAAGATATTCAATCAATCGATGCGGCGAGCTATAACGCCAGAACAGTGTTGGCGATAATTTCCGACCGAAATGCACTGACATCAACTCTGCAAGTTTTACTGCCTTGAGCGAATCAATGCCCAAATCAGCCCAAGTGCGCTGCATCATTGATTCAGTAAAATCTTCGTCCCAATGCAGGAAATCCGCCAGCAGCGTGCGTAATTGCCCGGAAACCGATTTACCTGATTTACCTGCTATCTGATGCGCGACAGATCGTGGCCCAGACAGAGCACGAACCTGAACAATAATCTCGGAAATAAACCCAGACGCCTCTACCCCATTGAGCAGATAGTGATTAAATGCCAGAACGAGGCTCATCTCTTTATTGTGAGGCGCACCAATGAACAATGTTGACTGAGATGGCGGCACAATAACGGGTACGGCAAAGGTAGCACCATCGTTGCCGGTATAGGAGATCATCATAGGAACATCAATATCAACGGGCAGTTTTTCCGCATCGGGATCAAGTACACCATTCAAGTGTTGCCTGAACTCAAAAAAGCTCATTGTCTGCGTGCTCGGTACTTTTAACGAGCTCAAATCGCCTTTCTCATCCAGAAAAGCAATACCCAGGTTGATATCCGTATAAGTGTGGTAACGCTCTTGATCAAGCGGTCTCGAACGCAGCATCGGGAATTTTTTCAATGCCTGAGAAATCGCATAAGTGATAACCTGAAATGGCGTTATCCACTCCTGTTGCCCAGAGGTTTCCGTTAAATGATGAATAGCGTTATCAACAAGCTCAATCGGTAATGGTTTAGCTGCCCAGCAAGGTTGTACCGTAGCACTATTTAACCGTATTGCACGATTAAGACGCTGCTGATCTCTGGACAGAAAACCCACATTGTCATTTTCCGCATTGCTCTTTTCTGATGGACTGGTTTCTTCTGATATCTTAGTTTCGCGGTGCTGCTGGAGGTAATCATCGATATGACCAGGCAATAATGTCCCATGTTTTTCCGCCAGTTGACTAAGAATGTGCGGCTCAATTTGGTGCTCTTGTGCGTACTGACGGGTTTTTGGCGGAATACGCGCAGGAGGAGCGGATTTTTCAGGAACCGCCTCCACTTTCTCTATTTTTTCTGCGTCCTCCGCCACTCTCTCCATTTTCTCCGGCGGAGGCGTTAACGCGTCACTGACAGGGGAAGGCTCTGCCATCTCGCCAACGGCTCTGATGACGGCAATAGGCGATCCAACAGGGATAATATCATTTTCTGCCGCCAACCATTTTTCCAAGATCCCTTCAACATCAGATTCAATGGTAAAGGCGGCCTTATCCGTCTCCATTTCATAAACAGGTTCATCACGCTTGACATGATCCCCCACCTGCTTAAGTAACTGGATGATGACGACTTCAGTGGTTCCTTCTCCCATCGGGGGAATAAGCAACTGTGCCATAAGTTCTCCTTAGCTCATTACCGCATAGACGGAAGCCAAAATATCATCCGTGCCGGGTAAAACAGCTTTCTCTAAACAAGGATTAAAAGGAATATGAATATCTTCACGTGTCACCAGGCGCGGAGGTGCCAGTAAAGAGAAGAAATTGTCATTCTCATCCAAAATATCAGCAATAATGGATGCACCAACACTGGCCGTCCGGGTATCCTCCTGCACAACGATAAGCCGCCCGGTTTTGCGTAAAGATTCCGCAATCCGTTGTTTATCCCAAGGTACCAGACTACGTAATTCAATCACTTCAATGTCAATATTGTCTTTTTCCGCCTGAAGAGCTGCCATCGTCGCAAGCTGAGTCGTATTTCCCCAAGCAACCAGGGTAATATCCTTTCCTGCCCTGACAATATTTGCCTGCCCAAGCGACACTGGACTCACCAACCGGCGTTCATGGCGCTCTCTCATCAGGTGTTTAGGGATCAGAATCAGACTCGGCATGTCCAGACTTAACGCGGTACGGAACAACGCGACGGTATCAGCCGGTGTCGTTGGAACCAGAACGTTAATACCGGGAATATGCGCTAGGATACCGTCCGAGCTTTGGCTGTGCCATATACCACCGCCAGGAAGATAAGCGCCATAAGGAGCATATATCACCACCGGACAACGCCATTTTCCTACCGTTCTCCAACTTAAAGTGCCAAGTTGTGACTGTAACTGATTGAGACCTAGCCCAACAAAGTCAATAAATTGCAGTTCAACAATCGGGCGCCAACCACTGACGGATAACCCAACAGACGAGCCAATAATCGTGGCTTCCGAAAGAGGAGCATTAATAACGCGATCAGGATAGCGAGTGGATAAGCCACGGGTGAAACCAAAAACACCGCCTTTAGGATCTTCAATATCCTCACCAAATATCAGCACATTCGGATGCTGACTCAATGCCTCGTCCAAAACCTGATTTACCGCTTTGACCTGTGTCTCTTCGGCTTCCATCTCAACATGTACGGTAGGCTTTCCTTCACGATTGCATAAATAGGTACTGACACTTGCAGGATCAGGCTCATCTTCGTGGTAAACACGCTCAAATATTTCCGCGACATCCGCTTTAATGCGCTCTTTTTGTTCAGCCAGAGCTTGCTCGGTAATCGCCCCTTTTTCCTTTAAATAAGCAACGTAATTTTCAATAGGATCCTGTAGTACCTCCAGTTCATCCGGGGTACGGTATAGTTTGTGAGAATCTGAATTGGAATGAGAATCTAACCGATCCATACGACAAACCAATATGCAGGGCGTCCGCTCAAATCGCGCCTTATTGAATACCTCCTGTGCAACAGGAAACAAAGTTTCCGGGTTGCGGGCATCAACACGGCGAATCAAACACTCGTTAAATATTCCCAATCGATACGGAGCCATCTTCTCCGTTGAGGTACTAATACCCAATTTATTATCGGAAACCACAAAGACGACTGGCAAACGCTTTTCAACCGCAAAGCTGACCGCTTCATAAAATTCTCCCTGCCGGGTTGCCGCATCGCCAACACCACACACGACAAGCCCATTTTTATTGTCCAACACGCTTGCCCAAGCGGCTCCAGCCGCAGGAATACATTGGGTTCCGGTCAAGCTGACTACCGAGAAGATATTATGCTCTTTGGAGCAGAAATGATTCGACATGGTTCGGCCGGCCGAGTGAGAGGTGGCCTTACCCATAAGTTCCCTTGTCATTTCAACAATAGACATACCACGCGCTAATACTAATGCCCGATCACGATAGTAAGGAACCAGTACATCATTCTTTTCCATAAGCTGAGGCAACACAGCCAGCCCTTCATGTCCAGCAGCCGATACATGGAACCAAGCTCGGCCTTGCCGTGTAACTATCGCACTACGATTATCAAATTCCCGTGACAGCAGCATGTCATAAAGTAACTTTTGCTCATCCAAACAATCATTAATTGAAGGGCTGTGTTCCTTAAGAGGTACTTCACTGATCTGTACGTCTATCACTCTCTTTTTCCTCACAAATAGTTAACGTGGTAGTTGTCGTTATTGCGCTTAATGCTTGATAAAAAAGCGAACACGGGGTAGTCCCGTTCATGATTACTTGAGAGACTATAGATCCCGATAAAGAAATGAATGTAGGGTTATTGCCTACACGAATTGCAAAAGATAGAGATATACGGCCACAATTTTTAATTACGTTTATACCCGTCATCTTTCAAGTTGCCTCTTTGTTGGCTGCGCTCGCTCACCCCGGTCACATAGTTCTCTATGCTCCCGGGGATTCACTCCCTTGCCGTCGCGATGCATCTTGAAATCTATAAGGTATATACCCGTCATCTTTCAAGCTGCCTCTTTGTTGGCTGCACTCGCTCCCTTGCCGTCGCGATGCATCTTGAAATCCATAGGGTATATACATCTAACATGGGGGGAAAAATTATCTCCATAACCATAAATGGTTTCGGCTGTCATGGTATTCCCTAAATTTTTAGCATTGTCCTGAACATAATGTGACACCATTTAAAAAACTCCAACCGATGAACAACAGCCATTCGTTAAGAGTAGGGCCAACAAGCACCGGCATTTCCATGATTACAATACAATATAATCACAATACAATTAAAAAACAGGCTTTTACCTATATCTTTGAGCCCTGCAATGATAAGACATAGGAATAATTCATTACTTTACTTTGCTAAATTATTTTGATAATCAGATTTTTTCGACAAGCTCTTCATTAGGTATTTTTATGTTTAACCAAGACATAGCCTCAATAATAACACGTATTACATCAATCGAACTTGAGACTTTATGTTCACATTAGAATTCATTATGTTTTGTGATGAATGTCAATAATGACCTCCTTATATCAAACAATAGATAAAGCTGAATTGATGAAATCATCCCGCATCAATCCTGATATTTTATACAAATTTAGCTTATTATCTCTTATGTTTTATCATAAAAAAAACTGTAGTAATGCGGGAATGATCACAAAAAGGGTAGCAAAAAATCTAACTATATGATTATTATGAAGTTATCATCCCAACCAGCGCTGATATTATAATGCAATTAGTAGGATATCAACATATTATCCATTATCTTTCAAGTTGCCTCTTTGTTGGCTGCACTCACCCCGGTCACATAGTTATCTGGATTCACTCCCTTGCCGTCGCGATGCATCTTGAAATCCATAGGGTATATAAAAATATATTTCATAACTTTTTGAATATATTACCAATCATTCAAATAGTAAATTAAAAAAATGATAAGATAAAATATAATTTCCAAGAGATTGATTTTAATGAATTTATCTCTATAAATTATTTCTATAAATAATAGAATCGAATATATCGTATGTCATTTTCATACTTCGAAAAATGATATATTCATGCAATTATTTCTACTTCAGATACTCTCTCTCATTTCAAATAACAACGGCTTTGACAGCCCCCTTTGTTTAACATTGACAAACAACTCCAGTACTTTCGCACCATGCCAATCATTCCTGTTGATCTTGCAAATGCAAACCTAAACACTCGGTGGTGGTCATCCATTCCACTGTTACTTATCGTTCATGCCGAATTTGCGTATTCGATCACAATAGCTTTATCTGGTTAATCGACTTGATTGCGATCTGCCAATCAACTCAATTATCTTTTAGTCCAAAAACCAGCTTGATAATTTAACTACGATATAATAACTCATATCCCAAAAGGGTAGCATATCATGAAAAACCTTTACTATCTGATTGTCACACCAGGATTAATGCTTTCGGCCTCTGCCCTTGCTTCACCTGCTAATAGCATCGAAGCACGCCTTGATGCACTTGAGCAGCGACTGCAACAAGCAGAACAACGAGCCGCCCAAGCGGAAGCACGAGCCACTGCCGCCGAGCAACACGCACAGCAGCTGGAACAACGCGCTATCGACACCCAACAACAGACCATACAAATAGCACAAAGCCCCACTCCGCGGGAAAACAGTGCTTCATCAACCAGCAACTTGAAACTGAATGATTTTGGCGATCTCAAATTGTACGGTGATGTAGAATTCAATCTCGATAGCGCCAGCCGAACCGGTCAGCTTACTTCACTTAAAACCAGCGATAATAAAGACTGGAAACCTGGCGACAAAGAGCGTTGGAATGTTAATGGCCGCATTTTGATCGGGCTGGACGGTTACCGCCGTGATCAAAACAACAACTTTGCCGGCTTTAGAGTGCAACCATTAGCAGACATGACTGGCAAAATGAATCTCGACGACGCCGCTTTCTTCTTCGGCAATGAGAAAAACTGGCAGGTAAAAATCGGGCGTTTTGAAGCCTACGATATGTTCCCACTCAACCAAGATACTTTTATTCAGTATTCTGGTAATACTGCCAACGATTTGTATGCCGATGGTTTCGGTTATATCTATATGATGAAAGAAGGACGTGGCCGCAGTAACAGCGGTGGTAACTTGATGCTGAGCAAATACGCCGGTAACTGGTATTTCGAACTCAATACTCTATTCGAAGATGGCACTTCGCTATTCCGAGATAACACTTACCACGGCAATACATTGGAAAATAAAAAAAATGTCGCCTATTTGCGCCCGGTAGCAGCCTGGAAAAAAGATCAGTTTAGTGCAGCCATAGCGATGGAGAGTAATGTCGTCAATAACGCCTATGGCTACCAGCATAATCAAGGGCAATGGGTCGATCAATCCAGACGCAATGGTTACGGCATGACATTAAGTTGGAATGGTCTGGAGGCCGATCCTGATGATGGCATTGTCGCTAACCTGAATACCGCCTATTTGGATGCCTCAGATGAACACAATTTCACTACCGGAATTAATGTGATGTGGCATCGTTTCGAACTGGGTTATATCTATGCCCATAACCATATCAAAACGTTCAATACTGACGATACAACCGCATATATTAATCACCCATTCAATGAACCGGGTAAATACGATATAAATACCATCCATATGTCATATCAGATTCCTAGTATCATGAATATGAAGAACTTTAATCTCTATCTTGGTGCCTACGTCTCTATGCTGGAAGCCAATAATAACAACAAAATTGCCAACAGTAATAATGACCGACGCTATGGTGCACGCGCCAGATTTAAATATCTCTTCTAATTGCAAACTAATGGGTGTGCAGGACCAAGACGGGCAATGTCTCTATTTTAAAGCCCGCTCTGCGGACTTTCTTCAGATTATTGACAAAGTGCTGTTTTTTTATCCGGCACTTTGTCTTAATTAACCTCGGTTTCGTTTAAAAAGCCATAAAAACCAGCCCGTACTCGTTTTTTCTCGCTGTGCGACTCCCTCAAATACTCAATGACGGGGAATACGGAGGTTGTGACAAACGCAATTTTGGTCGAATCAATAAAAGCGGTTGATGATATACTAAAGTTAAAATCAATTAAATTTAATATTCTAATACCTCTTTATATGTAAATTTTTTTTGCCAAATTAAAAATAAAAACCCGAGTTGACATTATATACTTTGCGTTCTATTTTCTATTTAATTTTAGTGAAAATATTTTTATTATTGGGCGGGTTCGACTAATAAGTGCAATCTTTCAGAAAGGCGGTCAGTTGCTATAGTAAGCATCTATTTCACCAAAGGAAAATGTACTATGACCTAAACAGAAAACAAGCATCAGAATTAGCAACCACTACAGTAAAGGCGTCGTACCCATTAAAGCATAAGGGTTAAAATAATGACGTCTGATAATAGTTTAGAATTTGCGAATCATGAAATGATCAGTGAAGAATTAGATATACCCTATGGATTTCAAGATGCATCGCGACGGCAAGGGAGAGAATCCCCGGGAGCATAGCAAACTATGTGACCGGGGTGAGCGAGTGCAGCCAACAAAGAGGCAACTTGAAAGATAATGGGTATATTGTTTCACCCGGCAAGCAAAGTAATATTATTGAGGTCATTACTTCACTCAAAAAACGGTTTTATAATATAATAGATTTGTCTAATAGACTATTTATTTAAAACTATCTCTATCATTTATCCAGCAATATTCTTTACTATCTGATTTGTCAGAAATTGATTGATTGATTTTGTAGATCGAAAAAAAGCATGACAATGTTGTTGCACTTACTATGCGAAACCTCGATATTATTATTTATAGGTGTTTTTTGAAATCATCAAATATAACTAAATAATTTCTTGAGCTAATTAGTATTAACTGGTTTTTTCTAAGATATCGTAATTAATTTAATACGATGCCATTTTAGTTCACCCTAATAAAGAGATATTACAATGGGCTGGAATATATTTATTAACGCACCAGATAGTTACCGTCTTACCACCGCGCATATCCGCAACAGCTTGCACCAACAAGGGTTTGCCACTTTCAATGCCACCGATCTTGACCTTTCTGACAGTGAAAAAATCGATCTTATCTCTCTCTGTGAATTATCGAAGTCACTGCCGTTAGATCGATTTGGTGAAGGAGGTCGCCACCGCAGTTATTGTGAAGGAGTGTGGAACCGTGAAACAGAAACTATTGATTGGAAAACAGGTTATCCGCAGCCTGATGGTAACATAGAGATTAATTACCATCAGGGCAGTGAATATCAACCTGAATTTGGTGGTGTGGTACGCAAATTCCTGCGCATGCCCGATGAGATACTCAATAAAGGGCTGCTTAATAAACTCATTTGGCACGATCTGAGTCTAACCGGCATGGCAGAACATTATTCCCGTTTGCTGTGTGGTGTGCATCTGATCCGAATGCAGGCACTACCGGGTAAACCGGCAAAAATTACGCCTAACTGTTTTCATCGTGACGGTCAACCGTTCACCGCTGTACATTTGATTGAACGTTACAATGTCGAAGGCGGTGCAACACATATCGCGCCCCCTTATTATGCGAATTGCCAGCTTGAAGCAGTCCCTGCTCATGAGATAACTCGTTTTCTCCTTAATGATCCCCTTGATAGCTATATCATCGATGATGCAGCGATTTGTCATTACATCAATCCCGTCACTTGCGATGAAAACGCCAGCGTTGGAGTCCGCACTATCATTCTGATTGATTTCACCCCGTTAGAACAGAGTGACAGGTGTTCCCAGTAGCGCTTTTGTCATGAAAGTGGCTGGCAACCAGGAGTGCCAGGAGTGCCAGGAGTGATAGCTTTTACGGCAATCACTGAGCTGTAAAAATCTTTTTATCTTAGGAAAAATTTTGTGAGTAATTATTCAAACACCTTATCGAATGTTCCATTCTTATTACCAACACCAGCTCAACGCAGGCTATGGCTTATTAGCCAAGGAAATATGGACTCAGCATTATATAACGTGCCATTTTCGCTACGTTTGCGTGGTACGTTAGATAGAGAAGCGCTTGAAAAAACGATTATTTTTATGATTGAGCGTCATCCGGTGTTGCGTTCACAATTTCATGTTGTCAATGGAGAATTGCAGATAGCATTGGATCCGCAGCGGCCTGAATTACGTATCAGTGATCTCAGCGATTATTCCCCGGAGGAGCGCGAAACCAAAATACAGTCAATCTGTAATAATGAAGTCAGATATTGTTTTAATCTCAGTAGTGATTTGCCTTTTCGTTGTTTATTGCTTCGCCGACAAGAGAACGATCATCAGTTGATATTTACGCTTCACCATATTGTATTTGATGATTGGTCTACTCACGTTTTTCTTAATGATTTTAGCCATGCCTATAACCAGTATAAAGTAGGTCAACAGCCTAAGTTGACGACAATTACCTACCCGCATGTCAGTGACTCTGTAACAAATATTCATATGAGTAGCGCTCGTCGGCAACGCTTACGCGGCTATTGGGGAAAACAGCTAGCGGAATTGCCTGAGCTACATAAATTACCTACCGATCGGCCACGGTTATTGGAACAACGGGGACGTGGTGCGGTATATCAGCAGTCACTTCCTTTATCTCTCGTTGGACGTATTTCTAAAATCTGCCAACGTTATGGATTGACACCTTATATGGTGGCGATTTCCGCTTTTGCCGTATTACTGAATCGTTATTCACACGATGACGACATCGTTATTGGCAGTCCATTTGCGAATCGTCACAATATTGATGAACATGTTCGCCTTGGCTTTTTTATCAATTTGTTACCGTTGCGTTTTCGCGTTAATGAAGGGATAAGTTTCAGTGATCTATTGGTTCAAGCACGCGATATATTGCTTGATGCATATGAAAATGCTGATTTGCCGTTCGATGAGATTGTCGATGTGGTACAGCCCCTACGTTCTCTGAGCCATTCCCCTGTTTTTCAGATTATGTTTGATTATTTGAAGAGTCCGGGCCAAACATTGCAACTGAATGGGTTAGCAGCAGAAGTACAATTTATCCATTCTGGTACTGCTAAATATGATTTGACGCTATCGATCGAAGAATCCCCAAATTCACTACTCTGTCTGGTTGAATTTGATACCGATTTGTTTGATAACCTCACCATTACTCGCATGGTGAATCACTATGAGACATTGCTGGATAGCTTGTTAAGTGAACCTGAGCGTTCTGTCGCCAAATGTAGCATGTTGCCGCCAGAAGAATTGGAAACACTGGCTCGCTTCTCCCGACCGGCAGAACCTCTGCCGGTATTGGAATTTATTTCGGTAGCTGAACTCATTAAGTCGCAGGTGCGTAATAATCCAGATGCCCAAGCTATTGTTTGGCGTGATCAACGTTTCACCTATGCTCAACTGGACGAGTACGCACAATGCCTGCTCGCGAAGATGCGCCAATGTGGCGTTGAGCCGGGTAGCCGGGTTGCCGTATTGATGAGCTACCGGCCAGAAATTGTCATCTCTTTTTACGCTATTCTCTCTGCCGGTGCGGTTTATGTGCCGTTGTCTCCCTCCGATCCTCGCTTCGCCGATAAGATAAATGATGCTCAGCCAGTCCTGATCCTCACCAGTGAACAGGATGCTGTTGGTTTGCTTGATTTTCGTACCATTGTACTGGAAGTTGATGGGCTGTTTCGTCAACCAGCACCGGATGTGCAATCAATTTGGCCGGTTCAGGAGAGTGATTCAGCCTATGTTATTTACACTTCTGGTTCAACGGGTAAACCGAAAGGTGTTGCTGTCACCCACCGCAGTGTCTGCCATAACATTCTGGCAATCCGCGATGAGCTGAGGCTTGAACCTTCTTCTCGCATAGTGCAGTACTCCTCGCCCGTATTTGATGTGATGTTGGGAGAAATTTTTCCAGCACTTGTAGCGGGTGCTTGCGTGGTCTTCGCTAATAAACAGCAACTGTTGCCTGGCAGTAATCTGACAGAGTGGCTGGCACATCAACAGATTACGCATATGTGGATTGTCCCTTCTGCGTTGGCGATAGTGCCGTTAGTACCGCTGCCAAGTCTCCAGGTGATTATCGTAACCGGTGAGCCTTGTATGCCCGAAGTCGCCCAGCGCTGGTCTGTAGGGCGCAGGCTGATGAATGGATACGGCCCTACTGAATGTGCGATTGTGGTCTCCCTTACCGATTATCATGCCGAAGGACAAAATCTAGTGCTGCGTCCAATGGGCGATGTTCGCTTCCATCTGCTTGATGAACTGAGAAAGCCCGTGGCACCGGGGGAAATGGGTGAGCTTTATTTAGCAGGAACCTGTGTTGCACAAGGTTATCTGGGTATGGATGAAAAAACCGCCGAGGTGTTTTTACCCGATAGCTTTGCACCACAATTAAAGGCTCGTATGTACCGTACCGGCGACATTGTGCGCCAACGCATGGATGGCGCACTGGAATTTGTTGGCCGGGTTGACCGTCAGGTAAAAATCCGTGGTCATCGAATTGAACTGAATGCTGTACGTGCCGCCCTAAGTGCATTACCGGGTGTACGTCAGGCCGAAGCGCTGGCGATCACCGATAGCCAAGGGAATAAAGAGTTGGCGGGATACATTGTTGGCGAAACCAGCCGTGGTGAGATCCTGAGCGCATTACGCCAACAGGTTAATGAAGTGATGGTGCCAACAGCGTTGTTCTTTCTTGATGCACTGCCTACCGGCATTACGGGAAAAGTCGATCTGAAAGCATTGGCTGAAATGAAACTAACACGTGCCGGTCAGCATCAATTTTCTCCTTTGCCCGCCAAAGTTGTGTCATCACTCAGTCGCGTTGAGGCTATCTGGCGTGAATTGCTGGAGAGGGATGAGATCGGTTATGACGAAAACTTTTTCGATGCTGGCGGCCACTCACTACGGGTTATGGCGCTATTCCAGCAATTGAATGAGGCGTTTGGTGGAGGTTTATCTGTGACCGATATTTTCGCTCATCCCACCATTCGACAACAGGCTCAACTACTGGACACGCTGTCGCAACAAAAAACACCCGTTACAGTGGCAGTCACACCGCTGATAGTCACTGAAAAGACAACAACACCAACGTTGGATGTTTCGACTCAGGATAGCAATGCTATTGCGATCATTGGTATGACTGGCCGCTTCCCACAAGCGCCCGACCTCGACACTTTTTGGCAGCGGTTGTTGGCGGGTTACGATGCTAGTGTCGAGTTGTCTGACGAGGCGTTGTTACAACGGGGTGTCAATCCAGCGCTGTTAAGTCACCCACAGTTTGTCAGACGCGCACGTTCGCTGGAGGGGTGTGCGGAGTTTGATGCACGCTTCTTTGGTTATTCATCACGTGAAGCGCAGGTGATGGACCCGCAACAGCGGTTGTTTCTTGAAATGGCATGGGAAACGCTGGAACTCTCTGGCTATGGCAATGATAGTACACCGCGTTCAGTGGGCGTCTTTGGTAGCAGTGGCTTCAATTATTACCTGCTGGAAAACGTCATGCCCAATAAAGACCGGATGCACCTCGACCCCGGTCAGTGGCAAATAGGTAATGACAAGGATTTTATCGCGACACGTGCTGCTTACAAACTGAACCTTAGCGGACCGGCTGTCAGTATCGGTACCGCCTGTTCGTCATCACTCACCGCGATTCACTTTGCCTGCGAAAGCCTACGGCGTGGTGAATGTGATATGGCATTAGCAGGTGCCGTCGCACTGGACCCACAACAGGTTGGCTTTGTTCATGTCAGTGGTGGAATTATGTCTCCAGATGGCCTTTGCCGACCATTTGACGTTGCAGCCAACGGTACAGCTAGCGGCAGCGGCGGTGGGATGATATTACTAAAACGTCTGTCCGCTGCTTTAGAAGATGGCGATACCATCCATGCGGTAATTAAAGGTTCTGCTGTCAATAATGATGGTGCACAAAAGGTGAGTTACACGGCACCAAGTATTGACGGCCAATCTTCAGTGATCAAAGACGCGCTGCGTAATGCCGGGGTATCGCCTGCCAGCATCAGTTATATCGAAGCACACGGTACGGCGACCTCTTTAGGCGATCCAGTAGAAATACGTGCGCTGACTCAGGCTTTCCTGGAACAATCTGATGGTGAAGTGTTACCGGTAGGGAGTTGTGCAATAGGTTCTGTGAAAGGAAATATAGGACATATTGATGCTGCTGCCGGTATAGCCGGTGTAATCAAAACCGTGTTGGCGCTGCGTCACCAGACTTTGCCACCAAGTATTCACTATCATCAACCCAATCCTGCAATCCACTTCGAACAGACCCCGTTTGCTGTGATCAAGACAGCATGCCCGTGGCCGCAAACAAGTCAGCCACGTCGTGCCGGTGTCAGTTCTTTCGGCATTGGCGGCACTAATGCGCACCTTATTCTGGAAGAAGCTCCGCGTCAGCAAGATGCCCGTATATTAGATGACGAACGCTGGCATCTGCTGCCGATTTCAGCGAAAACGCCGCAAGCGTTGCTTCAGCAAGGGGAACGCTTGGCAGTAGCACTGACTACCGGTAATGATCCACTGGCGGATATTGCCGGGACTTTGCAACAGGGACGCAGCGCCTTCAATGAGCGTGCTTTTGTTGTGGGAAAAGATCGGGAGCAATTAATCAATCAACTACGCCAGCTATCACCGCAGACGGTTAGTCGCAAACAACAGCATCGGCCGGTGATTTTTATGTTTCCGGGACAAGGCAGTCAATCTATTGAAATGGGCCAGTCGCTCTATCAGCGTGATGGTGTATTCCGCCAGCAATTTGATCGCTGTGCCGAACTGCTACAGCCACACATCAAACTGGATATCAGGCAGTTAATTTATCCGCAATCGGCGCGCGACAATGCTGTCAGCCGGTTAAATGCGACACGTTATACCCAGCCTGCGCTATTCACTGTTGAGTATGCTCTAGCCCGCCAGCTACAAGCTTGGGGTATTACCCCCCAAGCAATGATTGGTCATAGCCTCGGTGAACTGGTTGCGGCCTGTGTAGGGGGTATGCTTGAACTGGAAGATACACTGGCATTGGTAGCAAATCGAGCGGCAATCATGCAGCGCCAGCCCACAGGAGCAATGCTGGCGGTACAGGCATCATCTGAGCGCATGGTTTCGCTGGCGCCAGAGAGTGAATTTGCAGCGATCAACGGGCCTGAACAGTGCGTAATAACTGGCAGCCATGACAACATTGCGGTACTGGAAGAGCAATGCAACAAGGCAGGTCTTTCTTGCCAACGGCTAACAACATCACATGCATTTCATAGTTCATTGATGGATACTGCCGCACAACAGATGCGGGAATTCAGCGCAGGCTTCACGCTACAATCCGGTACCATTCCGATGATATCCAATATCAGTGGCCGTTGGTTCAGTGAACAGGATCGCGATAATTCTGGTTATTGGGGAGATCATCTGCGTCGGCCGGTACGCTTCTATGATGGTATTCTTACGTTACTGAACCGTTATGATAATCCAATCCTGCTTGAAGTCGGTCCAGGGCGTGCACTGACTAGCATGCTGAAAAATCTACAGCAGACAGGCCAGGCTCAGACACTGACCACAATGCGCCAACCTCGCCAGCAAAAACCGGATGAAGAGGTGCTGCTCAATACCATCGGGCAGTTGTGGCAGCAAGGAGTTGCTATCGATTGGGCTGCATTTGGTCATTCACACAAATTACATCGGGTTATGCTGCCAGTGTACCCCTTCCAACGCCAACATCTCTGGTTGGAACATCCTGTCACTACATCAGCCACCGTCATCAGTACACAACGGAGAAAACTACCGACTTTCACACAGTTATCGGATAGAGAGGGGGTCACGCAGTTTACTTGTAAGCTGGATGATAATGTCTGGTTTATTGATGAACATCGCATTTTCGAAGGGCAAGGTGTCTTACCGGGCACAGGTTGCTTGGAATTAGTGCGTCGTGCGTTTCACGAATTGCAACCCGGTGGCACAGCGACTTTCAGTGAAGTTTACTTCCCCTCACCGTTGGTATTATCGTCGGGTGTTGAGCGTCAGATACGCATCAGCTTGACCGCCATTGATCGCAGCTTTGCCTTTACGCTGGAGTCTCACGGTGATGGTGATGACATGTGGCAACTCCATGCAAACGGCAATGTTACTGCCGTATGCCCTCCACCAGCAGAGATTGTTTCACCATATGAGTTACGTCGGAATTTGCAGCTTGAAGAAGTTACAGAGGCCCCGGAGCGTTTCAATCAGGCATTTGCTGACTATGGACCACGTTGGCAATGCATTGCAGGTGTATGGATGGGGGATCGCTGTGCGTTGGCACAGTTGCGACTCAATCAGGCATTTATCGATGATTTGCCTGATATTGCACTACATCCGGCTTTGCTCGACTTGGGCACAGTGTTCTTACATGCCTGTCTGTTGCCGGGTGATGCTTCAATACCGTTCCATTACGATTCGCTGACGCTGCACCAGCCATTATGCGCCGAATTTTACAGTCTGGCGGCTGAGACGGCACCTCGGACTTATGACATAACGCTATTTAGTTGGGATGAGAGTCAAAATTGCAAGCAGGTGCTGGCTGAAATCCACGGTTACAATTTACGACAGTTCAATTCTTTACCATTCCAGCCAGCCAGCGAGTCGAATGTAGCACGGTGGTGTCGTTACCCTCGATGGTTGTCGAAGCCGCTAGGCGAAGCAAAACAGAATCATGCGCCGTGGTTGATTTTTGGTGCCCAAGCCGCTGAGCTGAGTGATTTATCGGAAGCGGCGGCGCCCGGCAGTATCGTTGTTGAAGATGCTGATGAATTTCTACAACAGAGTACCTACCGCTTTCGTTTGCGTAAGGATCAACCCGAAGATTATCAACGACTGATAGATTGCCTGATACAGCAACAAGTGCTACCAGAACGTATTATCTGGTGCTGGACTGCGGCAGGGATTTCGCAACCAGAGGCTGCGTTTGAACAACTGGCGGCTGCGATTAAAGCGCTTACCGGTCATCACAAGGTTTTTAATATTACCCTGATTTCCCGTGGGTTACAGGCAGCCAGCGTGTTGGAAGCCTGTAATGCCGCACCCGCGCTTGGTTTGCTAGGAATATTAGCGGCCGAGTACCCGGGGTGTTCTGCACGTCATATCGATCTGGATGATGACACTGTTGCTACATATCAATCGCTGATTGCAGAGCTGTATACGGATATGCAACCGGAAGAAGCAGCAGAAGGAATACCGGTTACCAGCATTACGCTTAAACAGGGTGAGCGTGAATTACAAACATTTACTGAGCTTGATGAGATACCTCACCGGCAAATTCTGCGGGATGGCGGTGTTTACCTGATTACGGGTGGATTGGGGGGTATCGGTCAGTTACTGGCACGTCACATCAGCAATCAATGCAGTAAGGTTAAACTCGGTATTTTGAGCCGCCGAGGAACTAATGCGGTAAGTGAAGCTTTACTCGATGTGTTACAAAAATCCGGTGCTGAAGTCATGATGTTACGCGCTGATGTTGCTGATGATGCGGCATTGACTAAAGCACTGGCACAGATGCGGGCAAGATTTGGTGCTATCAACGGTGTGATTCATTCAGCGGGTATTGAAGCCAGTGGATTGCTGGAGCATGGCACGTCGCAGGACTGGCGGCATGTGATGGCAGCAAAAGTAAGTGGTACACAGCAATTGATGACGGCGATAAGTCAGGACCCTCTCGACTTTGTTCTGCTGTGCTCTTCACTTGCCTCATTGGTAGGTGGAATGGGTCAGGCAGACTACGCGGCGGCGAACCGTTATCTTGATGCCGTGGCGCACTACTGGCGACAGCAGGCTATACCGGTAACGTCAGTTAACTGGGATACCTGGGCAGAAGTGGGGATGGCCGTGGATTATGCTGCACGCCGTCAAGAAAGCGTGATCGGTCTCAGTAATCAAGAGGGCTGCGCTATTTTCGATCTGGCGATCGCTGGAATGGAAGCACAGATCGTTGTCAATAAATTTCCCCCTGTTCAGCGCACACAATTACAGGATTTATCAGTGATATCTGATTCCGCCAGCCCAGAGGAAGCGGTTCGTCAATTGTGGTATGAGCTACTGGGCGAAGAGACGATTCACTTGGAAGATGATTTCTTCGAACTGGGCGGTCATTCACTATTGGCAACACAGATGATCTCCCGTTTGCGTGATCATTTCCAGCACTGTTTGACGCTGGCGGAGTTTCTCGAACAGCCGACAATGGCACGTGTTGTCCGTTCACTCTCTGACGAGAAAAAGAGCCAGGCTCCTGAGAATGCCCATATCCGCTACTGCTTGGTGCCAATTAATCACGGCGGTCATGGTAATTATTCACCCTTCTTTTGTGTGCCGGGTATGGGCGGCAACGTTACCCAATTTATGCCTTTGGCGGCGGCATTACCACGAGAACTGCCATTTATCGGTATGCAGTATTTAGGACTTGATGGAAAAACTGCGCCGCACCAATCGGTGGAAGAGATAGCAACACATTACATTGCCTGTTTGCGCTCGGTACAGAAGCAGGGGCCATATCATATCGGCGGTCATTCATTGGGCGGCAAGGTGGCTTATGAAATGGCACGGCAGCTTCATGCTGAGGGAGAAAGCATCGGTTCTCTAGTGCTACTCGACTCTGCCGCACCACCCTATGCACCGGTTCCGTATCAGGAAGATGCTGATATTGCCAAAGTTATTCTTGGTATTTTTGCTTACTACACTGACCGACTGGAAATGATCGACAGCTTGGATGACAACGAAATGCGTGCATTACCACGCGAGGCGTTACTGAACTATATCAAAGAGCAGCTAAAACGTTTCTCATTGATTCAGGCACAGAATGATATGGGCTCAATTAACGGACTGTTCAATGTCTATCGGGCTGCGTCGGATATGTCACCGAAATATCGTCCAATACCCGTACAGTTGCCAATTCCCATGCTGTTAGTAAAAGCGGTAGAACCCTTACCGAAAGGGGTTGTTGTGCCAGAGATCCGGGAGACCAATGCCTGGGGTTGGGAGAAGTTCTCCACTCTTCCCATTCGTATCGCAGAAGTGCCGGGGAATCATTATAGCTGTCTGATGGAAGAGCACGTAGCACATGTATCTCAGGCAATAATCCATCACTTTCCGTCAATAATCACAGGAGGACAGGTATGAGTGATTCATCCCCAACGGTTCACCTTGCTGAAAACCGCCAGCATAAACGCCGATTGGCCGTGATCCTAATGACATTGGCTGTGGATGCTTTGGGTATCGGGATTGTACTCCCAGTTTTACCCGATCTGTTGCGGGAGGTTGCCCCGCAACCACCGGAAGCGGATGTGCCGTTAATCGGGTTATTTGTCTCACTATATGCTTTTGCACAGTTCCTTTTCGCCCCGCTGTTAGGGGCGCTTAGCGACGCTTGGGGAAGGCGGCCGGTATTGCTCGCAACCCTGTTTGGCACAGCGCTAAGCTATACGCTGGTGGCAACAGCACCGTCGCTAGGATGGCTGGTGGCCGGTATATTTCTTTCCGGCTCCACTGCCGCCAGTACTTCCGCGGCATCGGCTTACGTAGCAGATGTGACACCAGAAGCACAGCGAGCCGCGCGTTTCGGTCTGGTCAGCGGTGTTCTTGGCTTCGGCATGGTTGCCGGGCCAGCCTTCGGAGGGTTATTGGGCATGATTGCACCGCGCCTTCCGTTTGTGATTGCTGGCTCACTGGCCGCCGTGAACGCTATTGCCGCTATGTTCGTTCTGAACGAAAGTCTGACCAAGGAGAACCGGCGTTCGTTCGACTGGCGCCGTGCCAACCCTTTGGGCAGCCTGAAACTACTGGCAACAGATGGGGTACTGAGACGATTGGTTTATGCTTCGGCTCTTGGCATGGTGGCTTATGGCATTTTTCTGGCCTGTTTTGTCTTACTCAATGAAATGCGTTTGGGCTGGGGACCACGTGAAAATGGTCTGGCTCTCACCGGGCTCGGCGTCGGGATCATCATAACGCAAACTTGGTTGCTAAAAATGTTCGTGGCGCGCTGCAACGAATACCGCACAGCAATCATCGGTTACGGACTCTATATGTTGGCGTTTATCGCTTATAGCCTGGCGGTATCACCACTGATTGTTGCGGGTGCAATTGCTCTGCATGCACTGGCGTTGATCAGCGATTCGACGCTTCGTGCTTTGATTTCATTGCGGGCCGGCAATGAGCGACAAGGGGAATATCTGGGAGCACAGAACTGTATGTTGGGGCTGGCTATCACTGCTTCACCGCTGTTGGGGGCGTTATTGCTGCATTTTTCATCTCATCAGGGGCAATCTCTCTATTTTCAAGGGCTTCCCTTTGTTATTGCTGTCGTTGTTTGCTTCTGCGCCATATTGATTTTGCTGCGTGGTTCTCAGGCAGACATCACATTACGCAATTTATATAAATAAAAATATCACCAGCCTGTGAGGATTAATTATGAAACAACATCAAGGGACCTATTACCCCCTGACCGCAGCACAGCAAGAAATTTGGCTGGCTGAACAATTAAATGTAAGCGCAGGAATTTATAACACTGGTTGTTATATTGATATTTCAGGCGCTATCGATATTGAGACACTTAACACGGCATTGTCCCAGTTGATAGATGAAGCTGAATGTTTACGAGTGGTGGTTGTGCAACACCCACAAGGACCACAACAACAGATTGTTACCAACCTGCAATGGAGCTGCCCGCTTATTGATCTATCTAACCATGTGGATGTGTTAACAGAAGCTGAAATCTGGATGAAGGCTGAATTGGTGCGGCCAATGGCGTTAACACAGGGGCCGTTGTTTGGTTTTGCGCTGCTAAAAATCAGCGATGAACACTATTTTTTGTTTATCCGTGTCCATCATCTGGCGAGTGATGCTTTTGGCACTACGTTGCTGATTCAGCGGCTTGCTGAACTGTATACCCAGAAATTGACTGGCGCTGCTGAGCTGGAAAATCCTTTCGGACCTCTTAGCAATCTGTTGGCTTTTGATGAAGAGTACCGCCGCTCGGAAAATTTTCAACATGACCGTCAGTGGTGGTCACAGTACATGGCTGGCCGAAGTGAGCCACAGAGCCTTGCCGTGGGGGCGAAACCCGGTCAGTTCGCTGACTTGGGTTCGTTCAGTTGCACCCAATGTGAAATCTCGACAAAGGCCAAGGATATTCTGCGTACTCTGAGTGAAGAGAGTGGAAGTAGTATGGCACAAATTATTATTGCCATCGTTGCTTCCTGGATTTCTCGTATGACCGATAAGCAAGATATTACTTTAGGTATGCCAGTCACTGCGCGTTCAGGGCGTGCGTTACGTAGTATTCCGGGCATGGTATCCAATGTATTACCTCTGCGTCTGACAATAGATCCTGCTCATTCCATAGGCGACATTAGTAAGCACGTCAGCCAAGAAATCCGCCAGTTACTCAAACATCAGCAGTATCGCTCTGAAGATATCTATCGTGATTTACAACGAAATGGCTCTTCCCCCCGCTTGTTTGCGCAGAATATTAATGTGATGCTGTTTAGCAGCAATGTAAGCTTTGCGGGTAATTTTGGACGTATCAAAAATTTGTCCAGCGGGCCGGTAGAAGACCTCACTGTGACCATTTATGATCATGGCGAAGGCGATAGTTTGCAGTTTACGCTCGATACGAATGATAACCTCTACACTCCCCACGATATTAACCTGCAAAAATCTCTTTTTCAGCACTTCATCACTGAATTGCTGGCAGATATATCACGCCCCATTGGTGAACTGACATTACCAGGCTGGCACATAGGAAACAGCCTATTACCTGCACGGCGCACAGTATTAAATGAGGAAACACTGACCTCGCGCTTTGAACAACAAGCAATTGCCATGCCGGATAGTGTGGCGCTGACTTATCAGCAGGAGAATGTGAGTTATGCGGTATTGAACCAACGTGCTAACCGACTGGCGCACTATCTGGTATCACGGCAAATAGGCCCGGAACAGCGTGTTATGGTCTGCTTACCACGTTCTATTGAGATGGTGGTGACACTGCTGGCTATCATCAAGGCTGGTGCTGCTTACGTGCCAGTAGAAGCGGATTATCCGCAAAGTCGTCTTGATTTTATGATTGACGATGCTGAACCTGCTTGTGTGATCACCACCAGTGAAATTGCGCAACGTCTGACAACCAATATCCCCATGTTATTGCTAGATGACCCCGAGTTGATCGCCCATCTGGAAATGCAGAGTGTTGCTGATCTGTCTGACAAAGAGCGCTTGCAACCGCTGATTTCAGCGCATCCTGCTTATATCATTTACACTTCTGGCTCCACCGGTGTGCCCAAGGGCGTGGTAGTGACTCATCATAATGTGATGCGTTTACTACAAAGTACCCAGCACTGGTTTCATTTCTCTGAAACTGATTGTTGGACAATGTTTCACTCTTATGCGTTTGATTTTGCTGTCTGGGAGTGTTGGGGAGCATTGTTGAATGGCGGAAGATTGGTGATTGTTCCCTGGGAAGTCAGCCGTTCACCCACAGATTTTTTGCAGCTTTTGGTTAGCGAAAAAGTGACCGTATTAAATCAGACACCTTCAGCGTTTCAGGCGCTGATCCATGCTGATCGCGAAGCCCCTGAGCTTGGGCAGAGTTTGGTACTACGCACGGTGATTTTTGGCGGAGAAGCGCTGAATGCGCATATTCTGGAAGAGTGGTATCAAAGACACGATGACAACGCACCTCAGTTGATAAACATGTATGGTATTACTGAAACCACTGTACATGTGACCTATTTCCCTCTTTCACGTGAAGTCATTGCTCAGCCTGCTTCAAGTCTTATTGGTGAACCTATTGATGATCTCGGTATTTATATTCTTGATGAGACTCAGTGCCCGGTTCCGGTAGGTTTTGTGGGTGAGATATATGTGGGCGGCGCGGGGGTAGCGCGTGGTTATCTGAATCGTCCTGAACTCACTGCTGAACGCTTTCTTGCTGATCCTTTTATCGGCACAGATGCGTGCATGTATCGCACGGGTGACCTGGCAAGATTGCGTCGGGATGGGGTACTGGACTTCCTTGGCCGTACCGACGATCAGGTTAAAATCCGCGGCTTCCGTATTGAATTGGGCGAGGTGGCGGCAGCACTAAATGCACACCCTGATATCGTGCAGTCTGAGGTCATTGTGCGTGAAGATGAAGGTCAACAGAAGCGGTTGGTGGGTTATGTCATTGCTCATAAAGGTATTACGCTTGAATCACAGTTAATACGGTCCAGTCTGACCACATGCCTGCCCGAAGCGATGATTCCAGCGGCAATAGTGCAGCTTGATCACTTCCCGTTGACCATTAACGGAAAGTTAGATCGTAAAGCATTACCGAAACCCATGTGGAACAGTGTAGTAGTCAATGAAAGCGTCTCCTCCAGCCCACAGGAACTCTCGCTTTGTCGTCTGTTTGCCGAGTTGTTGGGATTAGAAAATATCTCTCCAGAGGATAATTTCTTTGAGCTCGGCGGCGAATCTTTGGTTGCAATGCGGGTAATAGCAAGAGTGCGTAGTGACTTCGGCGTTGAAATAACGTTGCGCGATCTATTTAACGCACCGAGGGTCAGCCAACTGGTGCAACGATTGAACGCTTTGCAGCAGGAAAATGAAGTAGTCAGCCAGACCTAAATTTTTAACGTGATTATACTGGCAAGTAAATAAAACAGAGGACAAAACATAATGAACCGAATAGATGAGTTAACCGCAGAACTTCTTAGCTCAATGAATCAGTATGACCTTAAACGACTGGATAATATTTTTTCTGAAGATATTTCACTTTATTATCCGGGCCTTCCACCAATGGTAGGTAAAAAGATGTCGATTATTTTTCTCAAGAAACTTTTCTCAAATTTTGAATATTTACATTTTAGGCAAACAGGGTTCATTGCTAGTAATAACCAGGCTTGCGTTATTTGGGAAAATGAAGGGCGCCGTAAAAATAGTGATATTTATAGCAACATGGGCGTGACATTAATAGAAATTATGGACGACAAAATAGTTCTCCTCAGCGATTACTTTAAATTTGAAGTACCTCATTAAGTAGGATATCGCTGTAATAAAAATTTGGAGCTCTCTGGATCTTGTATTTGGTTTAGATACTATCGCTACGCTCTTGTTTTATTAGTCTGGCTTCTAAGGAGAAAGGTGAAATGGTGGCGATAAGCTGTTTCACCTTTAGTAACAGTTGCCACATGTAACGACATGGATGATTGTGTGTATACCCGTCATCTTTCAAGTTGCTTCTTTGTTGGCTGCACTCACCCCGGTCACATCGTTACCTATGCTCCCAAGGATTCACTCCCTTGCCGTCGCGATCCATATTGAAATCCATAGGGTATAGCAATTCTCCAATAAATTAACTTATCCATAATATTGACAGGCATTTCATTCAGTGCTGTCGGCATAAAATCAGCCACAAATGGCAGATAAACGTCTTGCAAGAGTGCCAATATTCCCTTGATATCTTCCTCAATTGGTATAGAAAAACTGATCGCTATTTCTGACATTATTCGTTTCCAGAATTAACCTGCTTAACAACCATAAACAGTTGACTTTCATATAAAACTGCCAATTTCCCCTCAAATTGATATTTATCCACCAGCATTTTTAATCTTTCGATAAATAACTCACCGTGAGCAGCTAAAGCACGTTGCACTTGAGTCGATGAACGACTCATCCCGATAAATGTTTCGCCGGGAATAGGCATATTCCAGCGGGTATTGAGTGTAATATGGAGGACATTTTCATGCAGAAATGCAGTATTCAATTCCTGCGCATAATCAAAATCCCGATAGTGACGGCTATAGTTAGGGCTTAATTCTTCCAGCAGATTTTCATACTCATTCAGAAATTCACTATGCCGGTAATCTCGGTTATTTTGCAGGATCGCTATGATGCCATTATCTGCCAGACTGTTTCTGACCAGATTTAATACCGTTGCCTGATCCATCCATTGAAGAGATTGTGCTGCTATGATCAGGTCAGGATTACCCACATTGGCGAGATGCTGTTCAGCGCTGCCATGTAACCAATTGACCCACGGCAGTTTCTGTTTACCGGTGTCGATCATATCCTGCGAAATATCAATAGCCGTGTAGTGGTGTTGCTGACCAAACAGATTTGTCAGCCCTTCGAGAGCAATGCCAGTTCCAGCACCAATATCGACAACAGACAGTGCCCTGTCTTTAGGCAGCCAGTGGCAAATTTCACGGAAAAGTGCCTGTGGATAACGAGGGCGGTAGCGATCATAACCTTTAGCCAAACCATCAAATTTTTCTTTATGCTGTGTCATATTGTCCTCTGCTTCTGCTCTTTGGGTAATGGGTTTTCGGGCAATTGATTAAAAATGTCATTGAGTCGTCCACCTGCGCAGACAACCGCCAACATTTGTTCGGATGGTGGATAAAAAATGGAACTAAGTGCCTGTTCCAAGATCAGAATTTTCGACTGTAGTGGTCAATAATTTCCGGAAAATCTTTAATCCTGAGTGGCAGGTTTACCCCTGCCACGTTTATTCAGAAACCTAAGCTATCCAGTAGATCATCAACCTGAGCCTGATTAGCGATAACACCCACGCCGTTTTGGTTCACCTGCGGACCATTTAGCAAGCTATCAGCCTCTTTCTTAGTTTTCGCCATCTGATCAGCCGGCATGTTTTCCATTAATACCATCACCAACTGTTTTTCTATTTCCTGAATAACATCCATCATCCGCTTGATAACTTGACCGGTAAGATCCTGAAAGTCTTGTGCCATCATGATCTCCAGCAGTTGAGCGTTAGTGAAAGCAGTATGTTCAGGTACCGAATCGAGGTAATTCCGGGTATCCATCACCAAAGCGCGCGCCACTGGCAATTCAACCGGGTTTTCAAACCACTCATCCCAACGTTTAGTCAATGATATTGCCGATGCTTCCAACTCATTCTGACGAGGTTGCGCCGCCTCAACACAATTAAGTGCCCTCTCCGCCGCCTGCGCTGTCATCTGCACAACATAGTCCAGGCGTTCTCTCGCATCGGGGATTGCCTCAGCAGCCTGAGCAATGGTTTGATCCAATCCCAACTCACGTAAACTATCACGCAACATACGCGTAAGCTGGCCGATACGGCTGATAATTTCACTGGCGCTAATGGTCTCATCCCTTGGCATGACTGGATTTACACTCATTATGTCTCCTTAGAGGCCCAGTTTTTCAAATATTTTGTTGAGCTTTTCTTCCAGAGTAGCTGCGGTAAAAGGTTTAACAACATAACCGCTGGCCCCGGCTTGCGCGGCTGCAATGATATTTTCTTTCTTCGCTTCTGCGGTCACCATCAAAACCGGTATCTTAGCCAATTGGGCATCTTCACGAATGATTTTTAGTAACTCTAAACCATCCATATTGGGCATATTCCAATCAGAGATGATAAAGTCAAATTGAGATGCACGAATCTTAGTCAAGGCTTCCGCCCCATCCTGAGCTTCTTCTACATTATTAAAGCCCAATTCTTTTAAAAGATTACGAACAATGCGACGCATGGTTGAAAAATCATCAACCACCAAAAATCTCAGATCCTTATTCGCCATAAAAATTCCTTGAAATTATTTACCAATCAGCACAGAGCCGCTTAAAAAATGAAATTTATCCGATAGCCGTTAAATACGGACAGCTTGCCCCGAGCTTATTTTTACCAGCATTCTCTTGCTCATTTTGAGTATATCCATCACCTCATCCACCGCCCCCATTTGTATTGCCGCTCTTGGCATACCAAATACCACACAACTTGCTTCATCCTGCGCCAACGTGTACGCTCCAGCTTGCTTCATCTCCAGTAAACCCGCTGCGCCATCACTGCCCATGCCGGTCAGTAACACTCCAACAGCATTCTTCCCGGCAAATTTAGCCACTGATCGGAACAACACATCTACAGACGGACGATGACGATTAACAGCCGGTGCATCGGTGATCAGAACCTGGTAATCAGCACCATTACGACATAGTTCCATATGGCGATCACCCGGAGCAATGTAAGCATGCCCCGGCAAAATCCGTTCACCATTTTCAGCCTCTTTTACGGTAATTTGGCTAAGTTTATTCAGTCGTTCAGCAAAAGAACGGGTAAAACCAGGTGGCATATGTTGAGTAATAAGTAGGGCCGGGCTCGTGACAGGTAACGGTTGCAACAAATTCTTTATTGCTTCCGTTCCTCCAGTAGAAGCGCCTACTGCTATCAGTTTTTCACTGGATAACAAAGGCTTAAAACTTAAAGGAGCAGAACTTACCGGGGTGATTATTGGCACAGATAATTTAGCCTGTGCTGCTGTCCGTATTTTCTCCGCAATAAGTTCACTGTAAGCCAGCATGCCTTCACGAATACCCAATTGAGGCTTGGTTACAAAATCAACAGCACCAAGTTCCAATGCCCTTAATGTGATTTCAGAACCTTTGGCTGTCAGAGAAGAGATCATAACCACCGGCATTGGCCGTAAGCGCATTAATTTTTCTAGAAAATCAATACCATCCATGCGTGGCATTTCAACATCCAGTGTGAGCACTTGTGGATTATGCTTTTTAATGAGATCACGCGCTACCAGTGGATCTGGCGCACACGCCACTACCTCCATATCCGGGTGACTATTGATGATCTCTCGCATGATTTGACGCATAAGCGCTGAATCATCGACACAAAGAACAGTTATTTTATTCATGACCTCTCCTTGCCCGACCTACACCGTAAACGGTCTGTCCTTGCAAGTAGAATTCCCGGCTTATTTGAGTGACATTTTCAGAATGCCCTGCAAAGAGCAATCCATCAGGTTTTAACAAAGCAACAAAATGGCGCAGTATCCGTTCCTGCGTCTTTTTATCAAAATAAATCATAACATTACGGCAAAAGATGGCATCAAACTTCTCTTCAAACGGCCAATTAGGATCTAACAGGTTTAAATGCTGGAATGTCACCATGTCAGCAAGTTGGGGCCGGACACGAGCATAACCCTCATAAGATCCAATCCCTTTAAAAAAGTAACGTTTTCTCTGTTGATCAGTCAGTTGACGCAACTCATCCAGTCGATAAACCCCTTTGCGTGCTTTTTCCAATACATGGGTATCAATATCACTGGCAATAATTTTTGCCCGGTGAAAACGCTCCCCTAAGACATCACTTAGCGTCATTGCAATCGAATAGGGCTCTTCTCCTGTCGATGCCGCTGCACTCCATACCCGATACGATCCATTCTTCTTACTTGCATGTTTAGCCAACAGAGGAAAATGATGAGCTTCCCTGAAAAACGCCGTCAGGTTAGTTGTCAATGCATTGATAAATTCCTGCCACTCCTCACTATTCATGTCATTTTCAAGCATGAACAGGTATTGCCCAAAATCACGTATTTCAAGGGTACGCAAACGCCGAATTAAACGGTTGTAAACCATCTCCCGTTTATGTGCAGCCAGCACAATACCCGCACGTTGATATATGAGCTGACAGATGCGCTCAAAATGCGCATCTGCCATGGTATAACGCTGAATCATGTGATTCAGTGGCGAAGATGGCAAACTTGTCACTGAAGCAATTAAATTTGATTTCATCTGGCCTCAGCGAGTCTGATTGACTGCCCCTTCTCTATCCGCAGACCTCAGTGTCCGTGAAAGTTCATTTTCAAGCTTATTTTCTGAATTATCGGGTAACTCAAATTGTGCCACTATTTGCACCAAAATATCGGCCTGGTCTTCAAGTGCCGCCGCCGCCGCTGCTGACTGTTCAACCAAGGCCGCGTTCTGCTGAGTAACCTGATCCATCTGTGTAACAGCTTGTGCTACTTGATGAATTCCCCGACTTTGTTCATCAGATGCCGCAGCAATTTCAGCCATCAGATCCGTGACTTGGTTTACAGAAACGACCAATTCATTCATAGTCTTCCCTGCATGACTAACCAACTCGGAACCTTGGCTTACCCGCTGAACGGATTCGCTAATTAATGTCTTAATCTCTTTCGCTGCTTCGGCACTTCGCTGAGCAAGATCCCTCACTTCACCAGCAACAACAGAGAAACCTCGGCCTTGTTCACCTGCCCGTGCGGCTTCCACTGCCGCATTCAGTGCCAAGATGTTGGTCTGAAATGCAATACCATCAATGACGCTGATAATGGCACTGATTTTCTGTGAGCTATTGGCAATTGCATCCATTGTTTCCACAACATCAACGGTCAGTTCGCCTCCTTTAGAGGCTGTTTTCGATGCAGATACCGCCAATTCACTGGCCTGGCGAGCATTTTCCGCATTTTGACGCACAGTCGCAGTCAGTTGTTCCATACTGGCGGCTGTTTCTTCCAGTGATGCAGCTTGCTCTTCAGTGCGGGAAGAGAGATCGGTATTACCCTGAGTAATTTCCTGAATACCGTTATACATCAAGTTAGTATTCTCTTTTACCAAAGTAATGGAATTAACCAGTGAACGTTGCATTTCACGTAATTTGAGAAACACTTCACCAATTTCATCTTGAGTGAAAACAGAAACTTCTTTATTGAGTTTTCCTTCCGCAACATACTGGAAGTGACTACGCATATTGGCAAAAGGTCTGAGCAGATTCTTTTTCAACCACCAATGCGCCGCCCAAGCAACAACCAGTACCATTAAGATCGCACCTGCAAACATGGCAACTGAAATTTGGTAATAAAGACGACCATCTTGAACGGCGGTTGTAATCTCCTCACCGATATATTGCATATAATGATTGAAATCAGCTTCAAGTTGCTGCTGATACTTTTCTGTCGGCTGGTCTAAGAATGCATCATAATTACCACTTTCTAAAAAAGCCGAGAGTTCTCTAAGCGCTTTGATATATTCCTTATAACTGGTTTCTACCGAGGCCAGCAATACACTACTACCATCCTCGTCATTCAATTTAGGCAGCGCAATAAACTCAGCAAAATGCATCTCAGCCCTATCTAAGGTCTCCTTAACATTAGCGGTCATGCTGCCAATATGATCCTCAGATTGTTGCAGCGTTTTCCCTACAGCGATTCGATTAAGTGTATTACGCGATTGCAGCAGAGCTGCCCAGCTCAACCCTAAGGTATCCCTCTTCTGTGTGCCCAGATCAATCCGCTCAATATAAGATTGATCTGCGTGAATGATTCCAAGTGATAAACCACTTGAGATTATCTGCATTACACAAAACATCATCAGTAACAGATATAAACTGGTTGATATACGAAGCCTGCCTAACATGTAATCACCTCTGTTAACGGCTGCATGTGCAGCCGTAGTTATCGCTTAGTGTTTTAAAATGTTTCCCAATTAGCTTGTTCTTCCACATTGTTGGCTTTCTTCAACACCAGTGGATTCGATTTAGCAGGAGGAATCTTAGCCACAGGCAAATGCTCAATTTTCATTTCGGGTTGAGATTTATCGTCAAGATTCGGTAATTGAAACAGAGAAACTAGTTTCTTCAATCCAGCCGCTTGATCTTCCAGTGCAGCCGCAGCCGCCGCGGATTGCTCAACTAAAGCAGCATTTTGTTGTGTTACACGATCCATTTCGGAGATAGCCAAACCAACCTGAGTTATCCCTCTACTTTGTTCATCGGATGCAGATGCAATTTCACCCATAATGTCAGTGACACGGGTGACTGAACTGACAATGTTATTCATTGTTTCGCCAGCGCTCTCAACCAAGACAGAACCGGTATCTGCGCGGCTTACTGAATCTTCTATTAATGTTTTAATCTCTTTTGCTGCCTCAGCACTACGCTGTGCAAGATTACGCACTTCTCCTGCCACAACAGCAAAACCTCGCCCATGTTCACCAGCACGTGCAGCTTCCACTGCGGCATTCAGTGCCAAAATGTTAGTCTGGAACGCAATAGCATCAATAACACTAGTAATATCGGAAATCTTCTGAGAACTACCGGCAATTTCACGCATTGTCTGTACAACATTCGCCACGACTTTTCCACCCTGGCGGGCAACTTCAGAAGCACTATCAGCTAAGTTACTTGCCTGACGAGCATTTTCCGCATTTTGGCGTACAGTTGCTGTCAATTGCTCCATACTGGCGGCGGTTTCTTCCAAAGAAGCAACCTGTTCCTCAGTGCGAGAAGAAAGATCATTATTTCCAGCAGCAATTTCACTGGTTCCGTTATAAATACTTTCACTGCTTTGACGAACACTACTGACAGTCGTGATAAATTCTTTTTGCATATGCTTCAAGCCAACAGCCAGGGTACTCATCTCATTTCTGCCTGAAACAGTCACATTTTGTGTCAAATCACCGGTAGAAAGTGCCTTAATACTCTCCAATAATTTGTTTAACGGATTCAGTAAACTATGTTTAATGCTAACCCAACTAAAAATCATGGCTGAAACCAGAATCAGCATGATGATACCCAACATAATCACCGCATTTCTGTAAGAGATACTGGCATCAAATACCACATCAGAATAGAGATGATCGTTTTGGGTCAAATAGAAGTTATATTCTTCCTCAAAAGCACTCTGATATTTGCCCGTTGGCTGGTTGAAAAATTCTACCGCCCGATCATGTTCAAGCAGAACAATAAGCTCATGCAGCGCTGAAATATAAACATCATAGGCTTTTTTAAGGCGATTAAGACTTTCTGATTCATGAATAGGCAATTTAGCGGTCTGTTCGTATTGTTCAAAACGCTGCTCTGCGATAGAGAGGTTACTTCTGGCATCTGTCAGTAACTGCTCCAGTGTGTAGTAATTATCGACTCCCTCATCTTTTTTCATCATGTAACGAATGCCAGCACGGTTCAAGTTGTTACGGGCCTGTAACAAATTAACCCAAGTGTCATTCAAAAATGTCTGCTGTTCCCGCATTTTATCCAGTATTTCCAGATTTTCCTTGTTACTTTTCAACTCATGGAAGAAAAGCCCTCCAGATATAAATTGCAGAGCACCAAATAATATGATGACCGCCATCAGTCCGGTCACTATTTTCATTCGGTTAAACATGTTTTCCCTTTTTACAATAGATCAGCATGGGTCTGTTATCGACATCATCAAAGAAAACTTTACTGGTCGTATAAAAGAAATTTGAATATTTTTTCTGATGAAATTAATGAGGGGTAGACAAAAGTAGCTGCCATCTGTCGATGTCGATGTCGATGTCGATGATGGCAGTGATATTTAATAATTAACTTTTAGCTACTGAATCTACCAGAGCCATCTCTTCACTGTTAAGCAACTTCTCAATATCCACCAAAATCAGCATGCGATCATCAAGTGAACCCAATCCTGTTAGATATTCGGTAGATAATGTTACTGCAAATTCAGGTGCCGGACAGATTTGCTCAGCTTTTAGCGATAAAACATCCGAAACACCATCAACGACAATACCCACTACCCGGTTTAACAGATTCAAAACAATAACAACGGTATTATCATTATAGGTAACCGTTTCCTGAGCAAATTTAATTCTCAGGTCAATAATAGGCACAATAACGCCACGCAGATTGGTTATCCCTTTAATGAATGCTGGCGTATTTGCAATTCGGGTAACCTGATCATAGCCCCGGATCTCCTGTACTTTCAGTATTTCGATACCATACTCTTCATCACCTAGGGTAAAAACCACATATCCTTCCCCAGCAGTTTCTCCTGACAATTTATTAAACGCTTCTATGGCCGACATGATCTTACCTTTTACTGTGAGATTGACGATTTTGCATGGGGATTCCTCCTCATTCAGTGCTTATTTTTTGCTAATAACTCAGCTTTGTTGAGTGCCAATTGGTCATGATTGAGTTGCTGCAAGGCAGAAATATCAATAATCAATGCCACACTGCCATCTCCCATAATTGTGGCAGCGGAGATCCCGGGTACCTTGCGATAGTTACTTTCGATATTTTTCACAACCACCTGATGCTGCCCAACTAATTGATCAACCAACAAGGCATAACGACGGCCAGCACTTTGTACAATCACAATAATCCCTTTCGTCGGATCTGTTTTTGCATCAGGAATATCAAAAACTCGATATAACTTAATGAGTGGCAAGTATTCTCCTCTGACATGCAATAATTTTTCATCTCCCGCCAAGGGATAAATATCTTCTTCCTGCGGTTGAAGAGAACTTACTACCGCACTCAACGGCAAAATAAACACTTCGTCATTCACCTTCACTGACATACCATCAAGGATTGCCAGTGTCAGAGGTAACAAAATCCGCGTCACTGTCCCTTTACCTGCCTGGAAGTTAATCTGGATTTGCCCTCCCATTTCCTGAATATTTCGCTTAACCACGTCCATTCCTACACCGCGGCCAGATACATCTGTTACAACTTCAGCCGTGGAAAAACCCGGCGCGAAAATCAACATCGCAACCTCTTCGTTACTCATGTTTTCACTGACTGATAGCCCTTGTGATATCGCTTTGGCCAGAATCTTTTCACGGTTCAACCCAGCGCCATCATCCACAACTTCAATACAGATATTCCCGCCCTGATGTTCAGCAGAAAGTGTCAAGTTGCCCATTTCAGGTTTGCCCACAGCAAGCCGAACCTCTGGCTCTTCAATACCATGATCTAGACTGTTACGGACTAGATGAGTCAGTGGATCAATAATGCGCTCGATTAAACTCTTATCCAATTCAGTGGAACTGCCAACCAAAGTTAGATCCACTTTTTTATTCAGCTTGCTAGCAAGATCCCTGACTAAACGCGGGTAACGGCTGAACACATATTCCATTGGCATCATACGAATAGACATCACAGATTCTTGCAAATCTCTGGAATTTCTCTGTAACTGAACCATGCAATTTAGCAAATCGCCATGCAAAGTCGGTTCAAGAGCGTTACAGTGCTGAGCCAACATAGATTGGGTAATCACCAATTCACCAACCAGATTTATGAGTTGATCAACCTTCTCAACCGCAACCCGAATACTGGAAGATTCTGCCCGTTGACGTGGCGATCCAGCCGGTGGTATCGGCGCAGGACGCCCAGCAGGCGGTGTGGAATCTTTTTCCGGCGTCGTTGTTTTAACGACTTTAGCTGTATCTTGATTGTTAACTTTGTCTTTGGGTTCAGCTACCGGCAAGAAAGTGATCTGTTCCGGTTCAATAACAAAACAGAGAACTGCCGTGATATCATCCTCTGTGGCTGATGTTACCAATGATGCTTCAACACTATCCCTAGTCTGTTCAGCATCATAAACTTCCCCAAGATTACTCAGCTCATCAAGCATCAGAGAAACTTCACGCTCTTTCAGACCAGAAAGATGAACCCGAACTCTACCTTGCTGGTTTTCAGTCGCAACAGGCTCCGATTTTAATTCTGGCTCAGATTCAGGCACTTCTGGCATCACCGCATCTATGACAGACTCAACCCCATCTTCATTCTCTCTCTGTACTTCCAATGCAAGCTGGCGCAAAGTCTCACAGATGTAGGTAAACGCACTTTCATCCGGCTCCTGAGAACTTTTATAGGCATCCAACTGTTGCTGCATAATATCTTTCGCTTCTAAAAACAGGTTGATAATATCAGTCGTCAGACGCATTTCATCTCGTCTGGCACTGTCCAGCAAATTTTCCAGAACATGCGTGGTTTGCTGTAGTTTGATAAAACCAAAAGTCGCAGCGCCACCTTTTATTGAGTGAGCACTACGAAAAATAGCATTCAATTGCTCCTGATCTGGCGTATCAGGATCGAGCTGCAATAGATGCTGCTCCATATCCTCCAGCAATTCGTCTGCTTCATCAAAAAAGGTCTGATAAAACGCGGTAATATCCATCGTTACTTTGTCACCTTGGTCGGTACACGATTAGGCTCAGCACTCAGCGACGCTGGTGCTGGCTGGGCCAATACTGTGATTTCATTGGACTGTTGTGTTGGCCTACTTTCAGCCGAATCCTTTCCAATCACCTCGTGAATTTCCTTACTATCATTAATAATCAAGGAATCGCTGCCGGTGTTTTGCTGTTCAATCCGCTCTTCCGCTTGTTTATTGAGCACTAAAATACTGATGCGACGGTTAACCGGTGCACTGGCATCTTCCTGTTTCAGGCGAACCGTTGAAGCCATGCCAACCACCCGCAATATCTTTACTTCATCCAACCCACCTATCAACAGCTCTCTCCTTGATGCATTCGCCCGATCTGCGGAGAGTTCCCAGTTGCTGTAACCACGCTCACCATTAGCGTATTTCAAGTCATCGGTATGACCGGATAGGCTGATTTTATTGGGAATATCGTTCAAGATTGGTGCAATAGCCCGCAAAATATCACTCATGTAACTTTCAACTTTTGCACTGCCAACCATAAACATTGGCCGGTTTTCCCGGTCAATAATCTGGATACGTAACCCTTCATCCATCATGTCAATCAACAGATGTGGACGTAATGCTTTAAGACGAGGATCCGTAATGATCAATTGATCAAGTTGCTCACGCAGCCTATTTAATTTGCGAGCCTCATCATTAGCTTCAACGACTTCAACCTGACGCAGAATATCGCCTTCCTGATGAAGCACATCTTCCCCTCCTCCTGGAATAGGATTCGAGCTATCACTGCTACGCTCCCCTTTATTCATTGCAACTTGTAACGGGGTACGAAAATATTCTGCAATTCGGGTCAATTCTTGTGGGCTGGAAATTGCCAACAGCCACATAACCAGAAAAAATGCCATCATGGCGGTCATAAAATCAGCATAAGCAATTTTCCATGAACCACCATGATGTTTGATGCCATTCCTTTTACGTCTTTTTACCCTAATGACAGAGACGTTACGCGCCTTCATACCTGCTCTTCAGTCTCTTGCTGGACAGGGGCTTTTACCCGGCGAACATGTTCTTCCAACTCAGTGAAAGAAGGGCGATCTGTGAGGTAGAGTGTTTTACGACCGAATTCAACCGCAATTTGTGGAGCATAACCATTCAGGCTGGATAATAATGTCACTTTAATGCATTGCATCATTTTAAGATGTTCACCGCTGCGCTGACGTAGCAATGTTGCCAATGGCGAGATAAAACCATATGCCAGCAAAATACCGAGGAATGTCCCAACCATTGCATGAGCAATCAGCACGCCAAGTTCTCCTGCCGGGCGATCTGCCGAGCCCAAAGCATTAACAACCCCCATAACAGCAGCGACAATACCAAAAGCAGGAAGAGAATCTCCAACCATCATCAAGCTGGTTGCGGGAATCTCGCTTTCCTGCTCATAAGTTTCAATTTCTTCATCCATCAAAGCTTCTATTTCATGGGGATTCATATTGCCACTTACAATCAATCGCATGTAGTCAGTGATAAAATCCATCAAATGCTTATCCTTAAGCAAACGCGGATACTGGGTGAAAATATCACTCTGCTGAGGATGTTCGATATCTCGCTCTAATGCTAAGACACCATGCATGCGGGATTTTGCTAACAACCGAAAAAGCAGCGCCATCAGATCCATATACATCACCTTGTTATATTTAGATCTACGCATTACCTTTGGCAAAACACGTAATGTTGCCTTAATCGCTTTTCCGTTGTTACCAACAATGAAAGCACCGATACCAGCACCAGTGATAATTAAAAATTCAGCGGGTTGATAAAGTGCGCCTAAATGACCACCTACAATCAGGTAACCACCAATTACCGCACCAAAAACTACGATATATCCTAAAAGTACTAACACGCGATATCCTTTAGCTAAGTTGGTGAGCGGATGGGAAGTTGAGCAGTTTGAATCCAGAATGGTTGTGGTTTCAATACAGGTTACAGGAGGAAAAAGTAAAATCTGTAACCTGTAGGAATAATTTTCCCATTTAAATTCACACTGCGTGCTGAGCAAGTCCATCCAGCAGTTGTGAATTAGTATCGGCAGACTCAGAGGAAAGTTTACGTTTTTTTACTGCGCGTGATGGTGGTTGGCAAAGGCTACAAACAAAGCTATTCACAGGTTGATGAGCATGAGTAATAAAAGTTCCACCACAGGTCCGACATTGTGAAGGTTGCAACATGCCACTGTCTACAAAACGTACCAACGTCCAGGCACGAGTCAACGCCAAAACCGGTGCGTCCCCTTCAACAGGAGGACATTGTTCAAGATAGAGTCGATACGCTTTAACAACAGCCTCTACACCTTCACAATAACCACTCTTGAGTAAAAAACGATAGGCATTATAGAACATCGATGAATGAATATTCTGTTCCCACGTCATAAACCAATCTGTTGAAAAAGGCAGCATCCCTTTGGGCGGGGGACTCCCCCTCAATTCTTTATAAAGCTTAATTAGTCGCCCTCTGCTCAATTGTGTTTCACTTTCAAGCATTTGTAACCGTGCCCCCAAAGTGATGAGTTCCATCGCCAACTGTATATCCTTAGCTTCTTGAACTATACTTTTCTCGGCCATCTCTTATGCTCTTTTTTTCACTGACGTATCGTCTTTCGAAAATAACTTCTGAAACAAATGAGTAGATAACAAAATGCCTGTATGTATTTGTTGTAAATCATCCACTCGAGATTCCCTAGTAAGCTGCTGAATAGTTTCACTGTCTTCGAACCGGAAATTACAGACTAATTGATTAGTCTCAGCGAGCTTGACCAACTGAGGTAATGTCAATTCAGACAACATATCAGCCATAGAATCGCTAATACCTAAACGGAACATCGCTGACGCTTTTTCATGGTTAATTAATCGCTGAGCTAAAAGCAAATACGATAAATTTATGTCATAAATATGTTTGAGCAATTCAACCGTACTCATTTCTCTATCCCGTCCGATTACATTAAAAAATCAGTTAAGTGTTCGAAAAACCACTCGTGACAAAATTCCTAAAATAGCTTAGGGATTAATAATCTCTTACATAACTAAAATATACAGGCTTAGTCAGAGCAGTAACCATCCTTTGTATTACTTTTGATTCATCTAACGTCAAAAATATTACGGTAGTGAGTTGCAAAAGTATTATTGCGTTACCTGATATAACATTTTTCATTGGTGATTAAGAATATTCTTAATGCAGAACAACTTTACTCCTGAATCATCAACTTATACAACGGAAAGAGGGCGCAATTTTAAATACTATGTGACATAACTCACAAAAACAAGGGCTTTTAATATGCATTTAATCGATGAATTGCTCATTAACCATTCAAACAATTAAATAAAATCCGAATTCTCAATTTTAATAAGTTAAATTATCTAAATAAAAATATTAGATATATTTTTTGATTTTATACGATCTATTAAACTTATAAATTTAAAATAACGATAAAAAATCCTATCCTGAGTCAAACTAACACTAAAAAAGACAGTTTTATCCCTGAGTAATCAGGGTAAACAATAATCTTATTCTGAGATCCAGTCTTTCCACTTGTATGATAAAACAGATTGAGTTTATGTAAAATTTGGTTGCAAAAAAGATACTGGTATGATCACTTTTCGTTTATATTTGTACTTTTTTTAACCAAAAAGCTTAACTAAAAATGCATACCACCCTGCACAAATAACACTAACCATACAAAAATAGCATAAAATACAGTAAGATAATGAATAAAAAAACAACTATAACAACATTTTATTGATTGCATAACAATCAATATCCAGCATAGAGATAGCCAGAAAAATCGGTCTATTTCAACTCCTGACAACCTAAATAGCAGCAAAATCAATTAGAAAAACTTATCAAATGTTGTATCTCATAATATAATAATACGCAAAACCTCTTTATCTATTATTTTATCTTTTTCATCTTTAGTCTTCATACTTTAAATTAATCATTAATTAAATTTACACATGGTCAATATATATATTTTAAATACATTAGGCATTTTAAACGAATTGAATGTAATTTATTATCCTTATAATCTGCTTTAAAGTTCTATAAGAAATACAACTCCAGAAATAAAACCTCCAAACCATATAAATATATAATCTTATTAAATATCTATCATAAATTAAATTACCAATATTTATATAATACAATAAATGGATAGTTTTCATATTAATATTTAAATAAAAAATACATGCTATTTCCGAATTCATATTCTTATGATACAAATCAAGTGAAATATTAAAAGTCATTTTTCCCTTTTTTCATTATTTCATATTATATTTACGACGACCATCCCAAAAACGTTATTTATACATATAAAAAACATAGCTAATGATGTCATTAATATATATCATAGCCGTCATTTTCTTAAATGATAAAAATAGATAAAATAATTAACTCTACAAGAACAAAATAATTAATAGGAATAGAGATAAAAATCAATATCATTTCCCACCAGAATAATGAAATTAATAATCATTGGTGATATAAATATCCTGATATTCCATAAAAAAGATGAAAAAATAGGATATTGATAAGAAATTTATTTTCCCATATAAATAATAGTGATAATTTTCCAAGTAATTATACCTATTCATCAAACATAACAGTTAATGCAACAACCGATTACAACCTAACCTAATCACAGAAACACTCTCAGAAAAAAGTCACCAAACCCAATAGTTCATCAAACAAGAAGGGAATATAGCTATCGAGAATCATTATCAATTATGTAATCAATAACACTGGAAATGTATCTGTTTTTTGGACAAAACACATCCTTTATATGCATAATATATGAACAAAAGGTATCTGAAAAAATAACAATTCAATACACTAATCTGGCTAAAATAAAACCTGATTAACGAAATTTTTCACTAAAAAATCATCAATATCAACATATATATCTATAAAATAAAAATGAAATAGACTAGCTCCGCCAGTACTATAGAATATCCAACACTTTTACTACCTCATTTATCATGATCTTCTCGGGAGCTGTTTAATCCATTTTACCTCAATGTAAAAAAAGCAAGAAATATCACACATCAGATCTTGTACTAGTAAATGAATATTTTGCGACAAAAAGAATGGAATAAAGGCTCTGCTAATCAACATTGAAAAAACATTGCAAAGTTCAAACTTACCGTTATATTCAAGCACTTGATAATACGCCCGCTCCCCTCTCTTCCCTTAACGGCCCTTCATTTGACACCCCTAACTTCTTATCAAGCCTAGTAATATTTATCGCTTTTTTTGCACTATCTGTACCTTTGCTAACAAAAACGCCTACATCAGCGTATCTCAATACCACAACGCCATTAATGTTATCATCAAGAAACCAACCGTATGCCCGTTCTTTTGCAATACAGGATTTTTACGATGCCCAGTTTACTAAATACCAATCTGATTTCATTTCTCAAGATTTCAGCCACCATCAACTCTGTTTGTTAGAATGCTAAAATAACTTTAAATTCTAACCCTACACCATGACAAATCCTGGTAGTAATAACCGAATTATCCTCGGTAAGAACTCCTGCTGCTGTGTTACTCTTTCTTAATACAGAAATAACAGGGACCGCACTCCCCTCCACGGGATCAAGGAAAGTTAGCAACTCCTGTAATATCATCACTCTTTCATCACCATAAAGATGACAAGTGTTTTTACTTTATCATCGGATAAATATCGAACTGTTAAATTAATACTCTAAAATCTTGTCTGATGGTAACCATCAGCTACTTCCATTATTTTTTCACGACATTCTCCATCAAGCAGAATTATTATCTATTTTACTCTTATATAAGAACAAACTTAGATCACTTCTTCTACTTAACCTTTGAAAATAATTGATATTTTCACTGAAAATTCTGAGCAATAATGAGCAGCTGATGGAGAACCAAATTAAATATCAACTCATCAATTTTTCTGTACCCGCGTATGATACCTATATCAGGTTTACCACGACTAAGTTCTGATATGAGGAGACGGCAAGGGGGCGAATCCCCGACCACATAGCGAACGATGTGACCGGGGTGAATGAGTGCAACCAACAAAGAGCAACTTAAAAGATAACGGGTATAGCAGCAAGAACATCATCTCTCCTAGTACAAGATATTCGATCAGTCATTCTTAGTACCAAGATCTGCAAAACTACAATATCCATAAAATAGTGCTAAATGATCTCTTAATTAACGTTGCCTAACCGAGGAAACACGCCATAGGCAACGTTTTGTTTGTTTCTTATGACGAAACACCATTCGTCAACGGTGATTCCTTATCAAACTAGTGATTGCTGTTTTTTTCAGATCGGCAGTTCAGGGGCAATTTTCCAGTTTATTGAGCTAACGCTCTTTTCCAGACTTATACGACAAACAATTGCTTCTATCTCTTTTTGCTCATCCAGTGTTGCTAACACTTCAACGCACACTTCAAATTTTCCAGGTTGAACTCTATCAGCGAAACTCAGTGATTTTAACCTCACTGCTACTCCATTGAGCGCCTGTAATACCAACGTTCTCACCAGAATTTCGTCATCACTGTCACACACTACGTGAATTTCATAACACTGTACTTGATCAATAGCCTGCTGCCTGGGTTGTAAATTAATACGTTGAGCTGCCTCACGTAACAATATATTTGCGCAAAGAATAATAGCGGTTGCTATCGCAGCTAGCCAATATTGTCCAAGGCCACACAGCACACCAATTCCAGCAGAGCACCATAAGGTTGCTGCGGTATTTAATCCACGAATGTTCATACCTTCCCGCATAATGACACCCGCACCAAGGAAACCAATGCCTGAAACAACTTGTGCAGCAATACGACCAGCACTATCGGGTGAAGTTGTTATTGAACTGAGGATAAAAACTGCTGCGCCGGTCGCCACTAATGCATTGGTTCTTAAACCTGCCATACGTTGACGCCATTGGCGCTCAGCACCAATTAATGCGCCAAAGCACATAGCCGATAATAAATGAAAGACAAAAGGAGTTATTAACATGACATTCTCCATACAACCAAATGGATAAATAATCATGTGCATTTATTTTGCACACAGAAACGTATGCTGAATGTTTAATTCAGCCCTATTTTCTGTCCATACCAGGAGGTAACAAAGCGTAAATATATAACAGCATAATAAAAACCCAATATACTATCCCGGCTACTTGACCAAGTACCGGATAACACCATTCTTTGAGTAACTACCTATCCCAATAGGGCTATTTTATTTGCCATTTTGAACCTGGGCAGTGCTCAAAATCCTCACGTACTACGTGTACGCTCCGGTTTTTCCGCGCTGTCCGTGTTCAAACTGCCTTCAACAATTACGCCTATTGAGATAGGCTCTAAGTACAGCTCAGACATTTTGAGTGGTACTGCCCGCTTTATTTGGCAAGCAGCAAATCGGAAGGAAATAAATAGCTTGCCATTTTATTGTCTATTTAACTGAAAACTTTGACTATCCAATGGTTATCTCTCCAATAAAATTCGTACGAAGTATAATCAGGAGTAATTAATAAGTAAAGAAAGATATGGCTTTAGCAAAAAAAAAGCCCATCGCTATAGAAAATAGTGACGGGCTTCAAAAGCATCCAAGCAATTAGATAGGCATCACGTTTGCTGCTGCTGGACCTTTCGCACCATTTTCAATGGTGAATTCTACGTTCTGGCCTTCTGCCAAAGTTTTGAAACCGTTACCCTGAATGGCAGAGAAGTGAACGAATACGTCTTTGCTACCGTCAGCTGGGGTGATGAAACCGAAGCCTTTAGACTCGTTGAACCACTTCACTTGACCTTTCATTTTGTCAGACATTGTGACTTTCCTATATATCAAAAAAATTTTGCCACCATTGGGCATGTATTGGCCAGTTATATCAGCTATTACTTATGGAGGCACTAAGAAGGAAACGCGTCAACAAAGGCTATCTGAGGATAACACTTACACATAACTCATTAACTCAAGATGTCGTACATAAAGTAGGTCTGTTTATCAGGCCGGCTGCATTAACTCATGATAGAAAAGGAATAGCAACCTTTTTATGCATAGGTGTTTTAAAAAAAATATTTATGCTCATTATTAATGCAATAATTTAACAAACAATGTCATTGGTTATAAGTTTTTTTGATTTATTCAACCTTTATCTTAATGAAAGCATTAGAGTTAATCTTAGTCAATAACAATTGGCTGATTAAAATAAAACAACTGATCTACGTAAGATCACCGCCCCCATGCTAACCTTAAAAGCAACATAGTGATGAAAATATTTCACTTTTCCTTTGCTTAATCAGGTCAATATATGAATATCATTAAACAGATACTGATTCAGGATCTTGAACGAATCAACATTGAAGAACAACGTGATGGTAAACCCCGTTTTAACAGACAATTTATCAGCAATCATCCTTATCTCTGCCTGGCTATGCTTGTATCCTACCTGTTTCTCGCTGTACTTATCTGGTACGCCCCCTATTTTAGTTTACTTTCACTGCTAGCTTTTACAGTACTCTTCATTATTATGTCAGCGGTTTTATTACTCGAAATCAAACCTGTGTATCGGTTTGATGATATCGGCGTACTTGATCTACGGGTATGTTACAACGGCGAATGGTTCGTCAGCGAAAAAATCTCAGACTGCGCAATCAAAGAGCTTTGTTCCCACCCTCATGTCCCATTGGCAATAAAAGATGAAATCAAACGCATTATACAAATGAAAGGCGAAATTCATTTTTATGATGTTTATATCATGGCGTTTCCTGAACAATCACATATAGCAACATCGTTACCGATCATAAATAGCCGATAATGAACAAAAGCTCTCAATTTCAATAAAATAGCACAGTTATAAGACAATGCGCTCATATGGCAAGCAAATAACAAGCTAGTAAGTTTTTTTGCGTTGACAGCGTTTCAATTGATCGCTAGTATTCGCTCCGTTCTCAAGAACGATTCCTCCATAGTTCAGTCGGTAGAACGGCGGACTGTTAATCCGTATGTCACTGGTTCAAGTCCAGTTGGAGGAGCCAAATTCAAGCCTGGAGATACTAAAGAGAATCTCTAGTACGCATGGAATAGCTAGTATAAAAAATATGGCTAGCATGCAAAAAAGCCCAATAAGAATTGGGCTTTTTTCTATTTAAGCAATAACACATTCTCCGGCACCAAAATAATCAGTCCAGAACTACCTTATAAACCTTCTCTTTAGATTTATGCAATATATTCACTTCACCAACAAATGATATTTCGTAGTGAATTTTTACCTGACCATTACCTATATAATTAAAGAAATCAACTCCACCCGGTTGACCATCAGCATTTTCTTCAGGCTTAATTACAGCTAACCGGAAAATATTATCTTCACTACCTTGTAAAGAATCTATCTTCAATACTAATTCCCCTGTATCTCGATTGTCAGCAGAATACCCTCTTATATGTACTGTACCTTTTTTCAACTCCTTATTTTTAAGTTTTACATCGTTGACCAAAATATTGATGTCATAATCAATAATACTCTCACCAATTGGTCGGCCCCTATTTTCATCATACTCTTCAATATAAGGCACTTCTAAATCACGACGAACCTGGACTGTTGCAGAATCTTCATCAAGCTCTACAAGTACACGTTGAATAGCAGAAAATCTAGCAGTACCGCTTTCGCTAATAGTATAATAAAGGCTATCATGTTTACCTTCAGTAAGGAGATCATTTTTCACAGGCAAACTACGAATATCACCGCTATTTTGTACACCAGGAACAACTTCAACATTATCATTATCAAAAACAAATTTCAGTTCATGTTTATCTAAAATATTGGAATCAGTAAAAAGTACTCTAACTCCTGCTTTTATATCATCACCGCTAATAACATTATCATAATGTGCTGGATATACAGGTGCTGCCAATCCTACTGACTTTAGTTTAAATCGACTCAGAGCGGCTTTCGCTACCACACCACCACTCGCATCCGTTACTTCGGCATCAAAACCAACTGTAGCATTAACTCTCTGATCTGTCTTAATTTTTACTAATATTTCAGATGCTCTACTAATGGGGTCAAATATGTTATTGTTATTTACGATTTCATATTCACCCTCATTCAAGCCATTCACCACGATTTTACTTTTGTAATTTTCTAACGATACAGAACCATCATCATCCTGTAGAACTACAAACAATCGTAATGGAACGTTAAACCAGTCTTTATGTGAAACCCAGTTAGTTACATCAGTATTAATTAAAAACTTCATGACTTCTCCTCATCTATTTTATAAAAATCACCAGAAAATTAGCCACTCTTTTCAGGGGGAAAATTATTTACTTATTTTATATTTAAAATTACTTTAACCTCCTTACCAACTATTTAATTTAAAATATTTTCTGAAATAGTTTTTATTCATTTCATTGCGTTTTATATGCATATATAAATATATTATCAGATCGAAAATACTTTAGTGTACTAGCAGAAAATGAGATTTCATTATTAATGGCAAACTCTTTAACATTCGCTTTGGCGTGGATTAATATCATGTTTGCCAAATCAGAGATCAAATAACAAATTACTTTTTCGGTTAAGAATTATAGACGAGTAAATCTGCTAATAAATATCAAAATACAATAAGTGACCTATTAAAACAGATAAAATAGGAAAATTACCATGAAATATAAAAATACCATAAATAACACAAAAATAAAATTATCTAATATATATTTAATTATATTTATAATGCTCATGATTAATTATTTTCTAAATAAAAATATAGATGATATTTTCACCATCTAATTATCATGAGTAAATATCAGTTAGTTCCCGCATTTCTTGAGCTGAAAATTTAATTGACCAAAAAATGGTAAAAAACATCATTATTGAACATCAGTTAACCAATCAAACTCAATTTTTACTTTTCCCCTTTGACAAGCCCAAAATACCCAGATATTATTCGCCTCGTTGTCAAGGACAATTCCTCCATAGTTCAGTCGGTAGAACGGCGGACTGTTAATCCGTATGTCACTGGTTCGAGTCCAGTTGGAGGAGCCAAATTCGTAAGAAGCCCGCCAAGTGCGGGCTTTTTGCATTTCTAATTCCACCAGTTGCTTACAACGTAATATAACCTGAGGTTTGCTTAAGAAGGGAACTAAGTGCCTGAGGCACGATCAAAGTTTTTGTCAAAGAAAACAAAATCGTGGAGATCCTCAGGCATGTTTAATTTAGAAGAACT